>JAIBBZ010000048.1 GCA_019694435.1 Pirellulales bacterium | reverse complement strand
TGCCCAAGCTATCGGGTTAAGGTGTCGGCGATTTTCAAGTGCCCGCAGGCAAGCGGCTTTTTGTCGGCCTGACGGACGAGGCCGGGATCGATCAATTGCACGCGTGCGGCGGCAATGCCCGCTGCACGACCTGCCGCGTCGAGTTCCTGGCCGGTGAGCCCGAGCAGATGACGGCCGCGGAGAAGACAGTGCTCGATGCCCGCGGCCTGCAAGGCGTGCGGCTAAGCTGCCAAATCGTGTGCGGCGAACACGACCTGGCCGTACGCGCCAACAGCCGGCTGGCGGGCAGCGGCCGGGCCGACGCCGGCAAGCGGCCCACCGATGAGCTGCAGCCGCAACCGGTCGAATGGGTCCCGAAGCCGTAACGACTGCCGACGCTGCACGTCGCGCTGCGCAGGGGAGAGACGCCGCCTTGTCCCGAAGCTGGCGAACGATGTTGGGCCAGCCGGTCGATGGCGCGTCGTTGGCGTTTGCCCGGTGCGGGCTGGGCATCGCCTTGGCTACGGTGCTCGCCGAATACGTCTGGCCCCACGCGACGGGCACCGCGCTGCAGGTCCTGATCTCGGGCCCGGGGGTTACGTGGCTACAGCCCTATCCCGGGCTGAGCTGGATACGGCCCTTGGGCGAGCCGTGGTCGACGGCCCTCGTTTGGCTCGGAGTGGTTGCCTGTTTGTGCTTTGCGGCCGGCCTGTTCTATCGCCTGGCGGCCGTGTTGCAGGTGTCGATCTTCACCTGGCTGTGGCTGCTCGATCAGTCGATCTACGGTAACCATTTCTACCTGGGCAGCGTGCTCGCGCTGTTGTTCGCGTTGTTGCCCGCGGGAAATCGCTGGTCGTTGGACAACCTGATCCAGTCGGCCACGGGTTCCGTGCGCCCGACGACGACGGTGCCCTACGGCGCAATCGTCCTGCTGCGGGCGCAGATGTGGCTGGTTTACTTTTTTGCGGGTGCCTCAAAGATCCATCCGGACTGGCTGTCTGGCGAACCAATCCGCACCTGGTTTCGCGGCGGCGTGCCGGTCGAACGCCTGGCCGCGGTCTTCGGTTCGCAGGCCGTCGCGGGGCTGCAGCCGGTGTTTGCAAACGAAGCGACCATCTACTTTTTCTCCTACGCGGGCCTGATTTTTGACCTCGTCGTCGGAACGCTGTTGTGCCTGCGACGCACGCGGGCGTTCGCGTTTGCCGCTGCGTGTTTCTTTCATCTCACGAACTTCCTGGCGATGGAGCGCGTCGGCGTCGTAGCACCCTTGGCTTGGGTCGGCACCACGTTGTTCTTCGCGCCCGACTGGCCGCTGGCCTTCGTGAGATGGCTGCGCCGACCACGGATCGAGAAGCCCGATTGGCCCTGGTTCTTTGCCGGGCTTCTGCTGTTTCCGCTGGGGCTGCTCTTGGGCTGGCGCTCACCGAGCGCCCGGCCGCCGTCGGCCGACTCGTCGAGGCCGCTGTCCCGCGCCGCGCTGGCGGTGGCGACGGCCTGGTTCGCCTTGCAACTGTTCCTGTCCCTGCGGCATTTCGTAATCCCCGGCGACGGCTACTGGACCGAGGAAGGCATGCGATTCAGTTGGGCGCTGATGACTCGGAACAAGACGGGGCAATTCACACGGTTCGAGGTCGACGATCCAAGGCTCTTTCGTCGGCAAGGCGCCAGTGGCTGGACCGTCGACCCTGTACAGTGGGCCGCCTCCCCGCCCTTGATCTACGACGAGATCGACGCGCCGGCCGTCGCGTGGGAGCGGCTGCCGGCGGTGTTTCTGGCCTGCGAACCGCTGCTCGGCGAGCGTTGCTTCTTCCGGCCCGCGGCTGGCGAGTCGGGAACCGGTGATGTGGCACGCGCCGCCGTCGTGCGTCTGTGGCCGGAGCTGCGCGGGCAGGAGTTTCGCCTGACGCCGGTTGTGCCGCTCGAACGCCTGCTCGCCACGGCCGAGCACGAGCTGGCCTCACAGCGATCGTTGAAGCGCCCGAATCGCGAATCGTTTGCCGATGTGTTGAGGGCCGTACACGTACGTGCCCGCGAGGTGCAAGCGACCGACAATCCGGCGTTGCAACTGCGGGCCGTGCGCGGCCTAACGAATCGCCTGCTGCAAATCGCACAAGCGCTACCGGCGTCGAGCATGTTTCAACGCGAACTGTCGACGCTGGCCCCTTGGATGTTGCAGGGAGCCAGGGCGCCGTCGACCCCGTTGTTTGTGATCGAGGGCAACGCCTGGCGCGCTCCGGGTGAAAACGTCCTGGCTATCTGGCGGCAAACCATGCGGCGGCCGGGACCCGAGTTGGTCGATCTCGACCGGCTGGAATCGCGCTTCTGGGGAATGCTGCCGCCGATCGTGATCGTCCGCACGCAAGGCGGAGCACCGCGAGTGTGCTGGAATTATTGGCTCGACACCACGCCGCAGCAGCGCGAGTCGCTCGCCATTTTTCCGCACGTCCTGCAGAGCTATGCCGCACATGTCGCCGAAACGTGGCAAGCGCGGTTTCAGCGTCGTCCCGGGGTCCGCGCCGTCGCATATGTCGAACTGAACGGGCATCCGCAGGCGCTGCTGGTCGATCCGCGCGTCGACCTCGCTTCTGCGCCGCTTGTTCATCTGGGACATAACGCATGGATACTGCCGCGCGGCGCCACGCTGAAATTGCCATAATCACCGGTGCGTTCAGGCCCACGGCGACGCAACTCGGCCTTCAAGGAGACCATCTCGTGCAAGCTACCCCCCTTGCGTGTCGCTTGATTCTATGGGCCGGCGCATGGCTCATGCTGGCCGAGGTGTGGCCATCGCAATCGTGCCTGGCTGAGGGGCCAGCGGACTTTCTTGCCTGGCCCTTGGAGCGCGATGCACGAGGGGCAGATGAAAGCGGTCCACATGGCACGGCTACTGGCGTCACTTTCGACACGTCGGGCCCCACCTCCGCGCGACGCGCAGCCGCATTCGATGGCCGAAGCTCGGTCATCGAGGTCCCTGGCTTGCCGCGTGACATTCCGGGACGCGGCGATTTTTCGGTCGCCGCTTGGGTCCGCGTCCCCGAGGAAGACGATGACGTCGTCGGCACCGTCGTCGAGCGGTTCGACGCGGCTGCGCGGCGGGGTTTTCAACTGAGCATTGTCACCAATGCGGCGTCAACCAGCGCCTTGGCCAACCTCCGGCAAGTGCAGTTCGGCCTGCAAACCGCGTCGCCCGAAACGACGTGGCAAGATCATGGGCGACCCGGCAATGCTGTGCTGATCTTTGCCCTGGCCACTTATCGAGGCCAGCTCTACGCGGGGACGTGCGAACCAGGCGCCGAACAATGTGGGCACGTCTATCGCCTCGAAGGCGAGCAGTGGATCGACTGCGGCCGACTGGACGGTGCCAACAGCGTCTCGGCCTTGGCTGAATTCGATGGACAGCTCTACGCCGCGACAGCGTGCTATCGGCTGCGCGGCTCGGCGCTGGACGATGCTGTAAACCAATCGCCAGGCGGACGCGTGTTCCGGCTGATCGAACCAGGCCGGTGGGAGGACTGCGGTCGTTTGGGCGAATCGGAGGCCCTCAACGGGCTGGTTGTGTATCGCGGCCAGCTCTATGCCAGCTCGACATACGCGCCCGCAGGCTGCTTTCGCTACGAGGGCGGCACGAACTGGACGTCGCTGGGAACGGCCGAAGGTCATCGCTGCGAAGCATTGACCGTGTTCAACGGCGCGATCTTTGCCACGAGCTACGACGGCGCCGAGATCCATCGCTACACGCCCGAAACAGGCTGGCGCGTAGTCGGGCAATTGCCCGGCGAGACTCAGACCTATGGTTTCACCATCTTTCAAGGCCAGCTCTTTGTCGGCTCCTGGCCGAGCGGCAGCGTGTGGCGCTACGACGGCGACGATCGCTGGACAAACTGCGGGCGGCTGGGCGACGAAAAAGAGGTCATGGCCACGGCCCACTACAACGGGCAGCTCTATGCCGGCACCCTGCCGTTGGCAGCGGTGTACCGTTACGACGCTCCCGACAAGTGGACCGACACGGGAAGGATCGATTTGACGCCTGACGTCACCTATCGCCGCGTCTGGTCGATGGCTGTCTATCGGGGGCGTCTGTTCGCCGGAACGCTCCCGTCGGGCCGCATACTAAGCATGGCCAGCGGCGCGTGCGCCTCGCACGATCATGCTCTCGCGCCGGGCTGGCATCACCTGGCCGGGGTTCGCGCGGCCGATCGCTTGCTGCTCTATGTCGATGGCAGGCACGTCGCTACGTCCGAGCCGTTCGATTCGGCGGCGCTTGACGTGTCGAACGATGCGCCGCTGCTGATCGGGCGCGGCCAGTTCGACTACTTCCAGGGCTCAGTGACTGACGTCCGTCTCTATCGCCGCGCCCTGACAACCAGCGAAATCGCGCACATCGCCAACCCGCGCGGCGCCCAGCGCTAGGTGGAAAACGACATCGCCCCGCGGCGGACGATGGGTCTGCCACGGGGCGATGGTGATCGACGCGCTGACTCGAATCGGCGCGCCGACTCGAATCGCCGCGCTAGTTCTTCGCCAGCTCAGCTTCGATGGCCTTGATCACCTCGGCCGCGTCCGGCTTCACCTTCGGCGAGAACCGCTGGATGACGTTGCCCTGGCGGTCGACGAGGAATTTTTCGAAGTTCCAAGTGATCGGGCCGGCGAACTTGGGGTCCGTCTCGGGCGACGTGAGGAACTGGTAGAGTGGGCAGATGCCGTCGCCCTTGACCACGACCTTGGAGAACATGTCGAACTTTACGCCGTAGTTCTGCTCGCAGAATTCGGCGATTTCGTCGTCGCTGCCCGGCTCCTGCTTGCCAAACTCATTGGCCGGAAAGCCGAGGATCACCAGGCCCTTGTCGGCATACTTCTCGTGCAGGGCCTCGAGCTGCTCGTACTGCGGGGTGAGCCCGCACTTGCTGGCGACATTGACGATCAACACGACCTTGCCCTGGTATTTCGCCAGGTCGACTTCTTTGCCCGTCAGGCTTTTCATCTTGTATCGAAACACCGGTGCGACATCGGTATCGGCAGCCACGGCAAAGCCTCCTGCAATCAAGAGCGGGGCAAGCAACCAGGCCCATTGAGCCTTCATGTTCGGGTCTCCGTGTAGTGCTAGTTCCAGGCGGGACAGAACTCGTGAAACGAGGATGCGGGCGGCGCGTTCGCGCCGGTCGCATACTGCATGTTCTAGTCGCCTGGAGAGGCGTTGGCCAGTCGGGGGGCGAATTGCCTTGCCGCCGCTCGACGCCGGCGACTAGATTAACAAACGTGAGCATGTCCCCTCCTACATTCGATCGCCGAGAGGTCCTGCGCCTCGGTGGTTTGAGCCTGCTAGCGGGGAGCTTGCCGCGTGAGCGCGTCGCGGCGGCCGTCGCGACGGTGCCGCGCGCCCAGGCCTGCATTTTCATGCTGCTGCAGGGCGGTCCCAGCCATCACGATCTTTGGGACCTGAAGCCCGACGCTCCGGTGGAGATTCGGGGGCCGTTTTCACCCATCGCGACCGCCGTCCCCGGCGTTCAATTCGGGCCGCTGTTGCCCGACACCGCCCGGCTGGCCGACCGCCTGGCGGTGGTCCGCTCGATGCAACATGATTTCAACAATCACATCGCCGGCACGTATATCACGCTCACTGGCTCGCCCAATCAGCCCAATATCGATCGCGAAGCGGCGCCCGACGACTTCCCCGGGCCGGCGGCGATCCTGAATTATCTGCAGCGCGAACCGTCGTCGGTGCCGACCAGCGTATCGCTGCCGACGTGGCTCAGCATTCCGGGACCATCGAACCGCATGCCCGGCCAATACGCTGGCTTTCTCGGCGCGGTCCACGACCCGTTTCTGATTGCCGGCGAGCCCCAGAAATCAGACTTCAAGCCGCTGTGCTTGACGCTGCCGGACGATTTCGCCCCCGCGCGATTGCAGGGCCGCAAAGGACTCCTGGCCCAGCTCGACGCCGCGGCGGCGCAACTCGAAGCCACGGGTGTCGTTCGTTATGACCACCTCTCGCAGAGCGCCTATGAGCTGTTGAGCGACGCGCGGCTGCGCGGCGCCGTCGACCTCGCGCAAGAGCCGGACGCGACGCGCGATCGGTACGGGCGAACCAAGATCGGCCAATCGCTGCTGCTGGCGCGCCGCCTGGTCGAGGCCGGCGTCAAGTTTGTGGGCTACAACGCGTTCAACCAGGAATGGGACACGCACGGCGGGCTCAAGGGGCGCTACGAAGACCTCATTCCCAAGCTCGATCGGGCGTATAGCGCCTTGATCGGCGATTTGGCCGAACGCGGCCTGCTCGACGAGACGCTGGTGATTCAGGCGGGCGAGTTCGGCCGCACGCCGCAGATCAACAAGGACGCCGGCCGAGATCATTGGCCGCACGCCTACAGCGTCGTCTTGGCCGGCGGCGGCATTCGGGGCGGCACCGTCTACGGCGCCAGCGACAAGCACGGGGCCTATGTCGCCGATCGCCCTGTGAGCCCGGCCGATCTGCTCGCCACGATGTGGCACCTCATGGGAGTCGATCCGGAGTCCGAATTGCGCGATCGCCTGAACCGTCCGAACCAGGTTTCGCGCGGGCAGATCGTCACCGAATTGCTCGCCTGAGCGGGCTCGGTGGCCCCCGGATTGTACGCGGCCCGTTTGCCCGCGCCAGTGTTTACGCCAGGATGTCGTGCAGGACGTTGCCGTAAACGTCGGTCAGCCTCATGTCGCGGCCGCTGAAGCGATACGTCAATCGCGTGTGGTCGAGTCCCATGAGGTGCAGCATCGTGGCGTGCAGGTCGTGGATCGTCGTGCGGTTCTCGACGGCGAAATAGCCGTACTCGTCGGTCGCACCATAGACGGTGCCGCCCCGGATGCCACCACCGGCCAGCCAGATGGAAAAACCAAAAGGATTGTGATCGCGCCCGTCGCTGCCTTGGGCCATGGGCGTGCGGCCAAATTCCCCGGCCCACACGACGAGCGTTTCGTCGAGCAATCCGCGCGCCTTGAGGTCGCGCAGCAGCGCCGCGATCGGACGGTCCGTCGCGTCGGCATTGTTCTGGTGGCCTTCCAACAGGTTCGAGTGCTGATCCCAGCGATCACCGACGACCTGCGGGCACAGCACCTCGACGAAGCGCACGCCGCGCTCGACCAGCCGGCGGGCCGTGAGGCAGCGATGCGCAAAGATCTGGGTCTTCGGCTGGTCGAGCCCGTACATCGCTACCGTCGCGGCCGTTTCCTGGGACAGATCGGCCAGTTCGGGCACCGACGTCTGCATGCGGAAGGCCAGTTCGTAATTGGCAATGGCCGCGTCGAGCGCGTCGGCGGCGCCCTGCTGCTCGATCGCCAGGGCGTCGAGCCGATTTACCAGAGCCAGCTTCTGCCGCTGCACTTCGACCGGCGTGTCGGCCGGGCGGATATCGGCCACGGGCAGATCGCCCTGGCGAAAGATCGACCCCTGATAGGCGGCGGGCAAGAATCCGCTGCCGAAACAACTCACACCGCCCGGCGGAATCATACCGCTTTCCAGGACGACAAATCCGGGCAGCTCTTGATTGTCGCTGCCCAACCCGTAGGTGGCCCAGGCTCCCATACTGGGACGTCCCTGCAGCCCGTGGCCCGAGTGGAGAAAGTAGTTGGCGTTCGTGTGTTCGGAAAAGTCGGCCGTCATCGACCGCACGATGGCCAGATCGTCGACACATTTGGCGACGTGCGGAAACAAATCGCTGACGGGGATGCCGCTCTCGCCGCGCGAGCGAAACTTCCACGGTGAGCGCAACACCGTGCCGACGTTGTCGAATTGCGTCGGCGGCACTTCCATCTTGATCGGCTGGCCGTGCTCGCGGTCCAGGCGGGGTTTCGGGTCGAATGAATCGACCTGCGAGGGTCCCCCGTCCATGTAGAGAAAGATCACGCTCCGAGCCCGGGCCGGAAAATGCGTGGCAGCCCGTGTCGACAGGAGCGCCGCGTCGGCCGGCGTCGCGCCATACGCGCGGTCGTTCAGCAGCGCCGCCAGCGCCATTGCGCCAAAGCCGTTGGCGGCCCGGCTCAGGAACTCGCGCCTGGGCAGGCAGCAAGGCCGGCCGGTCAGGAGGTCACGATCTCGATGCATCGGCAGACACCGTCACCGCAGGTAGATGAACTCTTTGACATTGAACAACACGTGCGCCAGCTCGGCCCAGGCCTCGGCCGGATCGCTGCTGGTGACGTCTTGCCGCATGGCGAGGTATTGCTGTGCGGCGGCCAGCTCCTCGGGCCGTGGCTCGCGCGTCAAGGCAGCCAGGTACATGGCCCGGATTCGCTCCGAGGCGTCGCCCGGATATTCGTTCAACACTCGTTCGCCCCAGCGCCGGGCTTGTTGCAGCACGAACGGATTGTTCAACAGCATCAGGGCCTGGGCAGGCACGTTCGAACCGTCGCGGCGGCCGACGCAAGTGAACGGCGGCGGATAGTCGAAGACCGTGAGCAGCTCGGGCAGGAAATTGCGCCGCAGCGTGAGGTAGACGCTGCGGCGACCGGCTCCGTCGAGCGGTCCCGATTCTTTGGGCCGGCCACGCCCGGTCATGAACTCGGTGAGATACACCGGCACCCCGGGCCCAAACATCGTCGTATCGAGCCGCCCGGACAGCGCGAGCATGGCGTCGCGGATGGCCTCTGCCTCGAGCCGCGCCACGGGACGATAGTGCCAGCGCTCGTTTTTGGGATCCGCGGCCAGCGATTCGGGCACCGGGTGGCTGGCCAGGGCATAAACCTGCGAAGTCACCAGCAAGCGGTGCATGTGCTTGAGCGACCATTGCGAGCGAATCAATTCGCCGGCCAGCCAATCGAGCAGCGCGGGATTCGTGGGCCGTTCGCCTTGGCGTCCAAAATTGTCGGGAGTGGGCACCAGGCCCGTACCGAAATGGTGCAGCCACAGCCGATTGACCAGCACGCGCGCGACCAACGGATTCGCGGGGTCGATCAGCCGCCCGGCGAGATACATGCGCCCGCACTCGTCGCTGAGCGCCGGCTGATTCGCGCCTGCGATGGCCTCGAGAAACCGCCGCGGCACGACGTCGCCCGGCTTGTGCGCCTTGCCACGGATATAAACGGGCGAGTCTTCCGGCGTGCCAGGGGCCATCGCCAGGCAAACGCGTGCATCGGCCAATTGGGCGTCGAGTGCGGCCTGCCGCGAGCGGGATTCGGCCAATTCGGCCGAGGCGGTCGTCGCCGCCTCGTAGGGCAACCAATCGCGATGCGCGACCAGCCAGTCGATCAATTGCCCCGCGGCCCGATTCGCCTGGGGATTTGGAGACGAATCCGCTCCCCAGCGCTCCACGGCGCCAGCGAAGAGCCGGGCATAGCCGCGGGCGAGCCCCTCGGCTGAAGCCGCCTCGGGGGTCTCGACCAGCGCCATAACCAAGGGATTGGGTGGATCGGGCGGAGCGCCTCCGTTGCTCAACGCAACATCGGTCACGATCAAGCCGTCGGGCCCGTCGTCGAGCAGTTCGACGTAGGCCTGGTGCCCGAGGTAATCGGTCAGATTTTGCGCGATCCACTCGGGGGCTCCCTGACGATCGACGCGGGTGCGCAGCGAGCCGTGCAATGGACCGAAGATCAACCGATGCGAATCGACAACCGTGTTGATGGTGCCGGTGCCCGCGACGCGAAACCAGATCGTCTGGTGCCGGATCGAGAAGGTCGGCGAGCGCAGCGCTCCGCGCAGTCGGCGCGAAATCCGCGCGCTGTCGGCGGCCCCGCCGCCGATCATACCGGGTAGAAAATCATCGCCGCTCGTGGCGGCAAACGATTCGTACGGCTGCCGCGGACGCGGGCCGAACGCCTCGCCCGAGACGAACCAATCGGCATAGTCAGGCCCGTCAAACGCGGCCAGCGGCGTCCAGTCGTTCGCCGGAGGCGATGCGGCCGCACGCAGCTCTTCGCGCACTTGCCCGACCACCGTGGCGAAGTCCGACGGCGCCGCGGGGCTCAATTTGCTCCACGCGAACCACACGTCGTTCGGTTTTTGCTCAGGCTGGGCCAGCTGTTTGATCCAGCGCACCAGAGCCGGCAGGTCAAGGTTCGACGCCTGGGCCGCCGCCTGCACCTCGTCGCGCGCGGCGATGTCCGCTTCGGGCAACTCGCCCCAGGGCCGCGCCAGCGGGGCAGCCGCGAGTAAATAGTCCGGCAGTTGCTCGAGCGCTGGGCTCAATGCTTGCTGCCGCTGCCGGCGCAAAGGCTCCTGGCGCGCGTCGATCAGCCGCGACATTTCCTCGACGAGCGGTGCGTTGTGCTCGGGGCCGGCAAACGACGCCAACTGATAGCGCGAGCTTTGCAGGATTCCGGCGAGCGCGTAGTAATCCTTGGTCGAAATCGCGTCGAACTTGTGGTCGTGGCAACGGGCGCAAGCAATCGTCAGTCCTAAAAACGCCTTGCCGATCACGTCGATGACGTTGTCAAAGCGTTCGGCCTCGTCTCCCAGGATGTCGACGGGCGAGTGAGTCGCTTCCCCCAGGTGGAAGAATCCCGTGGCAATGATCGATTCGTTGAAGCCCTCGGTGGGATGTCTGCGCGGCTGGGGTAAGAGATCCCCTGCGATGTGTTCACACACGAACTGGTCGTACGGCACGTCGGCGTTCAAGGCGCGAATGCAGTAATCGCGGTACTCGTAGGCAGCGGGAATGTCGTAGTCGAATTCGTGCCCGTGCCCTTCGGCATAGCGGACCAGGTCGAGCCAATGGCGTGCCCAGCGTTCGCCATACCGCGGCGATGCCAGCAGTCGATCGACGACGTGCGCGATTGCGTCGGCCGAGGTATCGGCCGTGAAGTCGGCCAATTCCGCCGGCGTCGGCGGCAGACCGATCAGATCGTAGGTCACTCGACGCAACAGCGCACCGCGATCGATCGCGGCTGCCGGGCGCAAGCCGTGCGCCTCGAGTTCGGCCAGAATGAAACGATCGACCGGCGTTTGACACCAGGCCGCGTCGATCACCGCCGGCGGCTCGACAGGCTGCACGGGCTGAAACGACCAGAATTTGGCCCGCTCGGCCAGATCGAAGACCTTGGGATCCTTAGGCGACGAGGCCTCGCCTGCCGTGGCCCAGGCCGCGCCTTCGCCGACCCAGCGCTCCAGTGCTGCAATCTGCGCGTCGGCCAGCTTGCCAGGCGGCGGCATTTGATAGCCGTCCGGCGCATAACGCACGGCCTGCACGAGCAAACTCTCGTCGGCATTGCCAGGCACAACGGCCGGCCCCGAATCGCCGCCACCCAGCAGGCCAGCGCGGCTGTCGAGCCGTAGTCCGCCTTCCTGTTTCTCCGGGCCGTGGCACCGCTGACAGTTTTCGGCCAGCAGCGGCCGGATTTGCATCTCGAAGAATTCGACCTGCGCCGCGGAGAACGCAGCTTCGTTGGTAGCTGCCGGCGCGTCGACGGCCAAGGCCGGGCTGGCCGAAACCGCGAACAGCAGCCCCATCGCAATGCGAGAAAATGCCGGCATAAACGGCCCGGTCGCGCACGTGTTAACCGGGACGTAGTATAACTCGTCTTCCCGGCAATTGTCTCGCCCGCATGTGGGTCATCCGCATGCGGCCAACCGTGCCCGCCGCCGGCGGCGACCTTCAACCGCACGATCGGAGACTGCGTGTACGCCCCTGCAACCAAGGCTCCGGCGTATTGGATCTGGCGAATCTGCGGGCTTGCCTGTGTGTTGCTGCCGGCACGGCTGGCCGACGGCGCACCTCCGGTTGCCGCGGACGAACAAGTCGAAGTCGTACTCGCGATGAGCGAACCGGACCTCGTCACGCCGACCGGCA
Source organism: Pirellulales bacterium (assembly GCA_019694435.1). Lineage (NCBI taxonomy): Bacteria > Pseudomonadati > Planctomycetota > Planctomycetia > Pirellulales > Pirellulales bacterium. The sequence continues at coordinate 18,400 of JAIBBZ010000048.1, read as the reverse complement.
TCGCCGTGTTGGCAGACGGCTCGGTGCTGGTGGTCGAAAACCACACGCACTTCCGTCCGCCGGGCTATCAGGGCCCGCCGGCCGATCGCATTCGGCGCGGCGTCGACCTCGACGGCGACGGCCGCCTCGAACAAGTCACCACGTTCTTCGAAGGTACCACGGCCACGATGAATCTGGCCACGTACCGCGACGGCTCGGTGTTCGTCGCCACGCGGCGTGACGTGTTTCGACTGTACGACGACGATCGCGACGGCTCGGCCGATCGCCGTCAAGAAATCGCCCGGCTGGAAACCGACGGCGATTATCCGCACAACGGGCTGTCGGGTTTCGCCTTCGACGACGCGGGCCGGGTATTCTTCGGCCTGGGGGAGAATCTCGGCGCCGCGTATAGCTTGATCGGCACCGACGGCCGGAAACTGGGCGGGGGCGGCGAAGGGGGCAGCATCTACGTCATCGAGCCAGATGGGACGCAGCTTGCGCGCGTGGCGACGGGCTTCTGGAATCCATTTCACCTGGCTTTCGATCCACAGGGCGAGCTGTTCGCCGTCGACAACGACCCGGACAGTCGGCCGCCGTGCCGGCTGCTCCACGTGGTGCCACACGGCGACTACGGCTATCGGTTTCGCAACGGCCGCAAGGGCGTGCATCCGTTCACTGCTTGGAACGGCGAGCTGCCGGGCACTTTGCCGATGGTCGCCGGCACGGGCGAGGCCCCCTCGGGCATTGTCTATTGCCCTTCGGCCGCGGTTTCTGCCGACATGCAAGGCTCCCTGCTCGTCACCTCGTGGGGTGATCATCGCGTCGATCGATTTCGTCTCGAGCCGCAGGGCGCGAGTTTCCGGGCGTCGTTCGAGACGGTCATACGCGGCGATGAGAACTTTCGCCCCGTCGGCATCGCGCTTGCGCCCAATGGCGACCTTTACCTGAGCGACTGGGTCGATCGGGCCTACGAACTGCACGGCAAGGGGCGTGTCTGGCTGGTGCGCCGCAAGGCCACGGCGCCCAAGGCGGCGTCGGCGCCGGGCACGAGCGTCTCGACGGACGGCATCGCGACCGCCGGTGCCACGCGGCGCGAACACCTCGCCGCGAAAGCGCCGATCGATGAATTGCTCGCGGCGGCGGCCGAAAGCGATCCTTTCGTTCAACAGGCCGCCCGCCGGGGCCTGCTGCGCCTCTCTCGCCCCGACGACTGGCTCGAGTGGCTGAGCGCGGAACATCCGCAGAGCCAACGCCTGGCTGCGGCCTTGTTGCTGCGCGAGTCGTTCGACGCAGGCGACACGACGCTTGCCCGGGCCGCGCCACGGCTCTTGGCCGATCTGGATCGCGATGTGCGGTTTGTCGGCATCGAGTGGACCACCGATGCGCGGCTGACCGACCAACGGGCCGCGCTGGCGGCCTTGGTCGATCGCAGCGCGAACGACGCCCGCCAGCTCGAGGCAGCGCTGACGGCAATGCGAATGCTCGATCGGCCGGCCGGTCAAAAGCTCGAGGAAACGGCCGGTGAAGACCTGGTCTTTCAAATCGTGCGCGATGCGGCACGCCCGGCCGCCGTGCGCTCAGCAGCGCTGCGCTTGCTACGCGCCAATTACCCGGGACTTCAGGCCGGCATGCTGAGCGATTTGATTGCGCAGCCCGAGGACGAACTGCGAAGGGCGGCGATTCAAATCCTGGCGTTGGCACCGTCGCCGGGTCAGCAGGAACTGCTGCGCAAGACGGTCCGCGACGCTCGATTGCCTGTCGCCGAGTGCAACGATGCCGCCGCCGGTCTCGACCCACGCGACCCCGCTAGCCGGCGTGCTTTGTTCGAGCTGCTCAGCCAGGACGAGCCGCGGGCGGTAGAGGCCGCTTTGCGCTCGCTGTCGGGCGCGGAACTGACCGACGACGAACGCGCGCGCCTCTCGAGCCTGGTGGATTCGAGCACGCAGGCCGAGTCGGTTCGGCAGCTTGCGCAGCTCGCGCTGCAACCTCCGTCGGCGGCCGAGATCTCGACGGGAGATGCACTATCGCGGCTGGAAGGCGAGGGCGATCCCCGGGTCGGCCGGCAGATCTTTTTCCATCCCCGCGGGCCAGGCTGTTACCGTTGTCACCGCGTGGGGGGCTGGGGTGGCACGGCGGGGCCCGATTTGAGCCGAATTGGCGCCTCGCACGACCGCGCGCGGCTGGTGCAATCGATTGTCGAGCCCGCGCGCGAGATTGCCCCGCAGTACGTCACCTCGACCCTCGAGCTGGCTGACGGCCGGGTGCTGCAAGGCGTCGTTGAGGAACGTCCCGGCGCCGCCGAACTCAGCGTCACCGACACCACCGGCCGGGTCACAACCGTTGCCTACGGCGAAGTCGTCGCCCGTAGCCTGGGGGGGCCTTCGATCATGCCGACGGGCCTCGTCCAGCGCATGACCCCGCAAGATTTCCGTCACCTCTTTTCCTGGCTCGAATCGCTGAAATAGCAATTGACGCCAGCAGATTCTTGCGGAAATCCCTGCGCTTGCCGGTCGAAGTAACGTGGGCGCGTGGGCCGCGCGACGCCGCCGAGCTGGGAATCGGGCCGTTTAAGCCTGACGTGGCTGTTACAAGTGCTTGAAGGACTGCGCTGTGCATTCAGACAACGAACCTGCAGGCCCGGCGCAAACCCGCGCGTCGGGCACCTGCCCGACGAAAGACACAGCCATGTTGAGTCATTCAAGCGCCCTGGCCTTTGCCGCAGATTCGACCGCTGGTTCCTGGTTGACCGATACGGTTCCCCCGATCGGGACGAACGACCGATTTCGACATGCCCGCGAGGCGCTGGTGGCCGAGGTGCGTTCGCGGATGTCCCACCGCGACGAAGTGGCGGCACGCCCCCTGCCCTCGACGCTCGACGAAGAAACGGCCAACAGCGTTACGCACGGCGTCGGGCTGGTTGCCGCCTTTGCAGCCGGCTGGCAGTTGATCGCCTCGGTCACGAGCACGGGCGACGTCTTCCAGATGATCGGCTGCGCCGTGTTCGCCACGACGATGGTCATGCTGTATGCCGCCTCGACGCTGTATCACAGCGTCGCCGATGAGATCACCAAGGAAAAGTTGCGGATCGGTGACCACGCCTGCATCTACCTGCTGATCGCCGGGACTTACACGCCGTTCCTGATCACCTTCCTCCGTGGCCCTTGGGGCTGGTCACTGTTGGCGGTCATCTGGTGCCTCGCGGCGGTCGGCATTGCCGCGAAGATTCTCGGGAGCTGCTCGCATCGCCTGTCGACGATCACCTATGTTGGCTTGGGCTGGATCGTCTTGGCGGCGGCCAAGCCCGTTGTCACGCTGCTGCCCAGTGGAGCCTTGATGTGGCTCGTGGCTGGCGGCGTGAGCTATACCGTGGGGGTCTACTTCTTCGTGCAGGATAAGAAGCCCTACACCCATGCCATCTGGCACTTGTTCGTGATGGGCGGCAGCGCGTGCCACTATCTGGCAGTCGCCGGCTACGTCGCGGCCTGACGTACACCGGCCCGGCCGGCGATCAGGGCAGCTCGCGAATCCGCAGGTTGCGGAAATCGATCGGCGACCCTTCGGACTCGAGACACAGGTAACCGGTGTGCGGATCGCAGCCGGTGCCTCCCGAGACCTCCTCGCCGTTGACCCACAATCGGACTTCGCCGTTGATCGCCCGGACGTAGTAGTGGTTCCACTCGTTGACGCCGCGGCTGAGCTCCTTGCGGGGAAAGCTGCGGCGACCGTCGGGGGCGACCGGCGGAAAGGGCGTCATCTTCGACGTGCCCACGGAAAAGACGTCGCCGTTGGTCGTAAACCAGTCGGCCTTCTTGCCCGAGTCTTTCTCATAGCGCGTCTTGTAGCCGTGATCGAGCACCTGGACCTCGATGCCGTGCGGTAACTGGCCCGGTTTGAGTGGGGCCAACGAAGTCTCGGGCACCCAGACAAAGACGCCTGAATTGCCCGCTTCGCGCAAGTGTCGCCACTCGACGACGAGCTCAAAATTGGTGAACGTCTTTTGCGATCGGATCACCCCGACCGGCTGCCCGGTGCAATGGGCTCCCTGCTCGTCCCATTTCCAGGTGTCCGGGTTACAGTTGACGTTCACGAAATCTGCCTCGCCCAATTCCCTCCAGCCCAGGCCGGTGCCGTCGATCGTGGCCCGGGGCAATTCGGGCTCGGCCGCCAAGGCGACGCCAACCACACACGTCAGGATCAGGGCGACACAGGCAACGGGCTTCGAGCGATTCATGGTGCGGAATCCGGCAGCAGAGTGGCAACGTAGATGGTCAACGACCGCCGCCGTTTGTACTCCAGCCGCCGCTGCGCGGCAAATCGCAGACCCGCGACACGCGTCAAGAACCCGGCAGGCCCTCAGTCGGCCAGCTTGTGGATCGCATCGCCTACCCGCACGGTGCCGCCCTCGAGCACCCGGGCATAAACGCCGCGCAAATGCAGCCGTTTGCCTTGGACCGAATTCACGAACGCCAGCGCCGCCGTGCCAAAGCGCTGTGAGAACTTGCGGCAACCGTTGTGTGGGACCGCCGTGATGACGATCGTCGCCTCGCCGATGCTCAACCGCGTGCCCGGTGGCAGATTCGCGGCGCTCAGTTCGAGGTCGACGAACAGTTGATCGCCGGCCAGCGCCCAGCGGTCCGAGGTCACGCAAATCAACTCCGCCGCGCGGGCGTTCATCAGCGTCACTTGCGTGTCGACATGGGCCTTCGACTCCGACCACGCGTCGCCCACGAGTCCTTGCGTGACGTCGAGCTGACCGGTGAGGAGCACCTCGCGTTCGTTCGTGCGAGGGCGGCGCACGATTTTCCGCACGAGTCCACCATCCGAGGGTGAGCCGAGGACCGCTGCCAGGCCTGCCTCGAGTTGCTCGCTTGTCAAATGAACAGGCTGTTCGGCAATCGTGTCCTCGCTCATGGCAAGCCAATCCTCAAACGAGCTGGAACCGTGCGACGATTTCTCCACGGCGGAGATTCAAAGATGCAGTGCAAGACGCAGAATAGTCCCCCAGGGTTCGCCCCTGCCCCCTTGCCGCGGCGACAGATGGCTGGCGCCTGACCTGCACTTCGCTAAATTGTGGTCGCGCGGCACCCAGGCATTGTCATCTCCATTCACGAGGCTTCCTGAAATGTCGACCGAACACGAATCCGCGCCCGAGTCTGGCGAGCCGCCTGCCGCGCGACCCCGGCGACGTTGGCTGATACCTCTGTTGATTGTCGGCCTGACGGCAGCCTTGATGATCCTAAACTCTCAGGTCGCCCTGCTGCCGCAATACGGCCGCGCAGGAACCGTTACGCTCACCCGCTATCTGCCCTCGCTGGGAGGCATCTTGCTCCTGGTGTGGCTGCTGTTCACCAGGCAGGTGCTTTGGTCAACCAAGATGGGCGTGCTAGGTGCCCTGGGCATCCTTGGTTTGGCTACCTGGCTCGCAGTTCGCAAGGTGGAAGTCAGCGGCGACAATCAATTGATCGTCTACTTCGCTTGGGACCGCGTCCCCGGCGAGTTATCGAAAACGCCCAGTGCTTCTGGCGAGGCATTTCCACTCGATCCGAGCGCGCCGTCTTGCCCGGGATTCCTTGGGAGCAAACGAGATAGCGAGGTTCCGGGCCCCAAGCTCGAAACCGATTGGCAGGCACATCCGCCGCGCGAACTGTGGCGGCGGGAAGCAGGCCTGGGTTATGCGGCCTTCTCGACCGCTCAGGGGCTCGCCGTGGCGATCGAACAGCGCGGCGAGGACGAAGTGACCTTTGCCTGCGAGCTGCGCACGGGGAGCGAAATCTGGCAACGCACGCACCAGGCCTTCTTCCAAGAATCGCTCGGCGGAGACGGACCTCGGGCCACGCCGACGATCGACGATGACCGGGTCTATACCCTGGGCGCGACGGGCAATCTGGCGTGCCTGCAACTGGCCGACGGCAAGCAGCTCTGGGAAGTCGACATCCTCGCCGACAACGGCGCCAAGAACATCACCTGGGGCATGTCGGGGTCTCCGCTGATCGATGGCGACCGGGTCTGGGTCAATCCCGGTGGAGCGTCGGGGCATGCCGTTGCGGCCTACGACAAGCGTACCGGTCAGCGCGTCGCCGCAGGGGGAGACGGTGCCGCGGCCTATTGTTCGCCGCAACTGTCCCGTGTGGCAGGCACCGAACAAATCGTGCTGCTCGATGGTCCCGGGCTCGCAGGCTTCGATCGCCAAACGGCCCAGGAACTGTGGCGGTACCCGTTCGAGACCTTTCAGAATATCAACGTCGCCCAGCCGCTGCTGGTGGGCGAAAACCGCGTGTTGATCTCGGCCGGCTACGGACACGGCGCGGCGCTGGTCGAAGTGGCCAACTCTGGAGGAGTCTGGAAGGCGACCGAAGTTTGGAAGAGCAAGGCGCTCGAGTGCAAATTCTGCTCGCCCGTGCTCGTGGGCCAACACGTCTATGGACTCGACGACGGCATTCTCGCCTGCATGGATGCCACGACCGGCAAACGCGTCTGGAAAGGTGGGAGATACGGCCACGGTCAGATGTTGCGTCGCGATGACCTGCTGATCATTCAGGCCGAAGCAGGCGACGTCGTGCTGGTGCGGATCAACCCCCAGAAGCTGGAAGAGCTGGGTCGCTTTACCGCGCTGTCGGGCCCGAAGAATTGGAACGCTCCTGCGCTGGCCGGCAACTTGCTGCTGGTGCGCAACCATCTCGAAATGGCCTGCTTCGAGTTGCCGCTGGCCGCCGCCCCGTGAAATCACCTTGCGCTTGACCGCCGGCGGACAATTCCCAAGGGGGATCGTTCTCTCCTGGGGAATGGGTCTTTGGCCGCGGCCTGGCCGCGAGGAACGCACGATGGAACCTGTGATTCGTCCGTGGTTGCTTTCACATGATTCGTCGGGAGGCGAGGCTCGTTCGGCAGATTCGCCTGCACCGCCCCCGGATGCCAGCTTACTCGACGCCTACTCGCGGGCCGTGATTCAAGTGGTCGAAAGCGCGTCGCCGGCGGTCTTCAGCATCGCCGGTCATCCCGACGATCGCCCGCAGGGGTCGGGCTCGGGATTCCTGATCACACCCGACGGCTACGCCTTGACCAACAGCCACGTCGTGGCCGGGCGCACGCGGCTGGTGGCGATGACCGACGAGGGAGATCGCGTCGACGTCGCCGTCATTGGCGACGACCCGGCGACCGATCTGGCGCTGGTCAGGCTCGCGTCGCGCGACCTGGCTTTTGCCCCGATCGGCGATTCGGACGCGTTGCGCGTCGGACAATTGGTGATCGCCATGGGCAGCCCCCTGGGGTTGCATGCCACGGTTTCGACCGGAGTCGTCAGTGCCCTGGGGCGCAGCATGCGCGGTCGCGACGGCCGCCTGATCGAGAACGTCATTCAACATGCCGCGCCGATCAATCCGGGCAATTCGGGTGGCCCGCTCGTCGATTCGCGCGGCCGCGTCGTCGGCGTGAACACGGCGATCATCGCCCACGCCCAAGGCTTGGGATTCGCCGTGCCGGGCAATACGGCTCAATGGGTGGCCAGCGAGATTCTGGGGCACGGTCAGGTTCGCCGGCGAACACTGGGCGTGGCGGCCACCGCGCGCCGGCTGCCCCGCTCCGCGGTGCGCGAGTTCGACCTGTTGAGCGACCAGGTCGTCGAGATCGTCGAGGTCCAGTCGGGCAGTGCGGCCGCGCGAGCGGGACTGCATGTCGGCGATCTGATCGTCGAGATCAACGATCGCTTCGTGAGCAGCGTGGACGACATCCACCGACTGCTCGCGCGGCTGCGCGCCGAGACCACGGCCGAGTTCACGATTCTCCGCGGCGACCAGCGCTGTGTCGTCGTCATCGAATGGTGAGCGAGGCGGTCTGCATCGCAGCTTGTGCCTGCCAGACGACCGCGGCCCAAGGAACTGTTCGCTCCCTGGGCCGCGGGCTGGTGGTGGAAGCGTACCGTCAGGCTTGAACGCGAAGGCGCCGGCGCAGGGCCAATCCCACGAGCGCCACTGCCCCGCTCATGGCCAGCGCCATCGACGCCGGCTCCGGTACCGGATGCGCGGCGAACGACAGATTGTCGATGCCGATGCCATCGTCCTGTCCTGACTGATCCTGTGCCGTCCAGCGCAGAACCAATTGCTGGCCCGGCGCCCAGTTCAGGTTGGTGAGCGTCGCGCTGAGCGAGACCTGGTTCGTCGCCAGATTGCCGTTCAGGGCAACCTCGGTCGGAGCGGCTTGCGCGTTGGGCGCGGTGACGTCGAGCGCGGCCACGCCGGTAAATGTTCCCGAGGAGATGCTCGCCCCACCCACGGCATAGGCGAAGAACAGCTTGTTAGGCGAAGCGACGTTGCCGCGGCGCCATTGCTCACCCGTGTACGCCAGCGAAACGCTGTCGTAGGTGACGAGCGAATTGTTCACGAGTACGAGGCCGAACACCGGAATCTGATTGCTCGTGGCCAACGCGCCCAGGGCACGATCGGTGCTGCCGTTGGTGCCGAAGCTGATCGAGCCGCGGCCCGTGTTTCCGGCCTGACTGCCGTCGTGCGAGCGAAATTCGGTGCTGCTGCTGGTGCCGCTCGGGTTAGCAAACTGCCAGCCGTCCAGGCCAGAGGCGCCAGTGACGGCGCTGAATTCGTGCGGACCGCGACCGGTAATCGTCTGCACAGGATTCGTGACATTGGTCGGAAGACCATTGAAATCTTGCGACACGGTGCCCCCCGTGTAGCTCAGGGGCGTAGCGAAGGCCGCTTGCGGCTTCGTCGCCAAGGCCGCCAAGATCAAAGTGCCAATCAGTCGGTTCTTACTCACGAGCGTTCTCTCCCAAATGCCTCATCTGCGACGGCCGACTTGGCCGCCTGCGAATGAGGGCGGAAGATAGCGCGTCACTGTTCGTTCCTGATCCGGCGAGTGCAAAAAAGGCGTTGGAAGTCGGTTAGGCAATCGGACAGCACAAACCACCCAATAGGGTTGTATCAAAAGTCTGGACAATAGTTGTTCAGACGACTATCTTGCCTCCATGCCCACTCAGCCTGTCGACCTCCGGCGCGCCGCCTCCTTCGACTCCCCGGAGCAGGAGGTCTACCTGAATCTGTGGCGGACGTACGACCGCCTACGCGCGTTGGAGGACGAACTGTTCGCCCAATTCGAGCTGACAGCCCAGCAATACAACGTGTTGCGGCTGCTCGCGGCACATCGGCCCCTGGGGATGCCGACCCTGCAATTGGCCGCGCGGCTCGTCTCTCGGGCACCGGACATCACCCGGATCGTCGATCGACTCGAACAGCGCGGCTGGATCGCGCGGGATCGCCTGCTGACGAATCGTCGCGTCGTCGAGGTGCGAATCACCGAATCGGGCGTGGCGTTGCTCGCGCAGATTGCCGAGCCGCTGGCCGCGTGCCACGCCCGGCAGTTGGGCCATCTGCAGCCCGCGCAGCTCGGCGAATTGGCCGGATTGTTGCGAGCGGCGCGGGCCCCGCACGAATCACTGGACAGCCCCTGGAAGTAACCCTGCCGTGCAAGGCAGCTTCAATCTCGAGGACGTAGCCATGATCAAAAGCACTCGTTCCATTCCGAGCGAAACCGACGTGATTGTCATTGGCGGCGGGCCGGCCGGTTCGACCGCTTCGACCTTGATTGCCCAGGCCGGTCACCGTGTGCAGTTGTTCGAGCGCGAGCGTTTCCCCCGGTTTCACATCGGCGAGTCGCTGATTCCGGAAACCTACTGGGTGCTGCAGCGACTCAACATGCTGCCCAAGATGAAGGCGAGCTGCTTCGTGCAGAAGCACAGCGTGCAGTTCGTCAGCGCCAACGGCAAACACTCGGCGCCGTTCTATTTCTGGGACAACAAGCCCCACGAGTGTTCGCAGACCTGGCAGGTCGTGCGCAGCGAGTTCGACCAGATGATGCTGGAGAATGCCCGCGAGCACGGCGTCGAGGCGCATGAAGGCGTCCGCGTGCTGGATGTGCTCCAGGAGGGCAACCGCACGGTCGGTGTCAAGCTCCAGGATGAAGACGGCACGCAGCGCGAGGTCCGGGCCAAGGTCGTGGTCGACGCCAGCGGCCAGAGCGGACTGCTGATGAACAAGCTCAAACTGCGCATTTGGGACCCCGTGCTCAACAAGGGCGCGATCTGGACCTACTGGGAAGGCGCCTACCGCGACACCGGACGCGACGAGGGGGCAACGATCGTCCTGCAAACGGCCAATCGTCTGGGCTGGTTCTGGTACATCCCCCTGCACAACAATCGTGTGAGCGTCGGCGTCGTGGCGCCGTTCGACTACCTGTTCAAAGGGCGCGGCAGCCACGAGCAGACCTACACCGAAGAAGTCGAGCGTTGTCCCGCCGTGCAAGAACGCGTGGCCTCGGCCCAGCGGATCACCGGCTATTTCGCCACGCGCGACTACTCCTATCGCTGCACGCAGGCCGCAGGCGACGGCTGGGTGGTGGTCGGCGACGCGTTCGGCTTTCTCGACCCGCTGTATTCGTCAGGCGTGCTGCTGGCGATGAAATCGGGCGAGATGGCCGCCGATGCGATCGTCGAGGGGCTGAAGATCGGCGATTTGTCCGGGGCGCAGCTCGGCAAATGGGCCGCGGGCTTGAACGAAGGCATCGACCGCATGCGCCGTCTCGTGTGCGAATACTATGACGGTTTCAGCTTCGGCAACTTCGTCAAAGCCAACCCGCATCTCCGCGGAAAAATCACCGACCTGCTGATCGGTGATTTGTTCACCGACAAGGTCGACGTCGTCTGGGAGCCCATGGTCGCGCAGTACCAAGGCGACAAGCAGGTACCCGCCACTTGGAACTCGGGCACGCCGCCGGAGGTCGTGGCCACGAAGCAGAACGAGTTGCTGCTGCCTGAAGGCGCACGGCCTTAGCGCTAGGAGGGCGCGGACGCCAGCCGCGCAGCGACAGCAATCGAGCCATTCGCCACAACGCCAGCAGCCCCTGCGCTGCTGGCGTTCTCTTGCGCCGATTCGTTGCAGCGCGCGCCAAGATCGATCAAGCCGCAACGTCGCGCAGGACGAGAGTAGCAGTAACGCATGGCAGCCGACCTATTCGCATAGGAGGCCTGGTTCGCTTTCGTGTCCTCGGTCGAGCGGATACCCGCATGCCGAGTGAATGAGCAGGCCCATGACCAACGGCGCACTGGTCTACATGCTGGCTGCCTCTCTGGCCGCGCAGCTTCCTTCGCCCCATGCGACGAAACCCATTGCTGCGCAGTCGTTGCCTGCCGTGAACGGCCCGGCCTTCGCGCCGCTTGCCTCTGCGCCGCCGCACCCCACGATTGCGGCCGCGCCAGGTGCGACTTATTACGCTCCGCTGCCGCCGCGACCGGCTCCGGCAGCAGCGACGTACGCGGTCTATGCGCCGGAAACGGTCCCAGCCCCCGCGCCGACCGCGGCCGACTACAACGCCCTGTTGAAGCGACTGGAAAAGCTCGAGCAGGATGCGGCCGCGCGAAATGCAGCCCCGCGCAGCGCCATGCCCACAGACCAGCCGGCCGAGGCGGGTAAGCAAGAGGCCGCGAAAAAGCCGGACGAGAAGAAAGACGACAAGGCCGCCAAGGACACGGCCGGTTGGCAGGACATGTCAACCGACAAATGGACCATCAAGATCGGCGGCCACGTTCAGCTCGACTACATCAACTGGGCCGATGCGGCTCCGACGATTCCGAACGCCCAGAACTACTTCGAATTTCGCCGGCTGCGCTTGGTGGCCGAAGGCACAGGCTACGGCGTCTACGACTTTCGCTTGCAGATGACCCTCGAGCCCGAGGCCGTCGGTGAGACGCCGGGCGTGACGACGCCCGAGGTCAAAGACGCCTATTTCTCGATCAACGAGCTGCCCTGGTTCGGGCGGGCGCGCATCGGCAACTTCTTCGTGCCGATCAGCCTCGAGCAGGTAACCAACGACACCAACGGCGTGTTTATGGAACGCTCGATTCCTACCCAGGGCGTGTTCACGCCCGACCGTGAAGTCGGCATCGCGTCCTACAATCACACCGACGACCTGAATCTCACCTGGAGCTACGGGATCTTCATCGACAGTATCAGCGAGGCGCTCAAAGAACGGATCGACAACAACCAGGGCTATCGGGTCGTCGGCCGTGCCACCTGGCTGCCCTACTACGACGAGCCTTCGAACGGCCGCTACCTGGTTCATACGGGCGCGGGTATTCTCTACACTGACGATCAGGACGACCGTGTGCGCTTTCGCAGTCGCCCGCAGATTCACGAAGGCCCGCGGATCATCGACAGCCTGATCATCAATGCCAACGACTATGTGACGGGCAACGTCGAGCTGGCTTCGGTGATGGGCCCGGTGACGGTGCAAAGCGAGTTGTTCGCCACGAGCGTCAATCGCCTGGACGCCGCGCCGGTCAGCTTTTTCGGTTCGTATGCCCATCTCAGCTACTTCTTGACCGGCGAAAATCGCATCTACGAGCGATTCGGACAGCACGGGGCACAGTTCGCCCGCAATGTCCCTTTCAGCAACGTGTTCTGGGTACCCGGAGCTGCGGGCTTCGGTGCCTGGGAAGCCAAGGCGCGCTGGTCGTGGCTCGAACTGACGCAGGTCGATCGCGGCCAATACAACGACTTCACCGTCGGCTTCAACTGGTATTGGAGCGATCGCACGCGGGTGATGTTCGACTATATCCACCCGATCACCAGCAGCGAGGCGATTTTCGGCGCCACCACGTCGGACATCCTTGCCATGCGTTTCGACTGGAACTGGTAACGCCGATGCGACGAGGACTTCAACCCATGCGACTCGAGCGAACCTTCTGCGTGTTGCTGACGCTGTGCCTCGTGAGCTATGTCTCCGACCGGTTGCAGGCCGGCCACGGCTGCTGCGCTCACTGCGGACGCGCCGCAGCGTGCAACAAGGTCTGCCGCCTGGTGTGCGAAGAGAAAAAGGTCGACGTCATCTGCTGGGGCAGCAAATGTGAGGACTTTTGCATCCCTGGATGCAGCAAGCTGGACTGCAAGTATTGCGAAGAGGTTTGCCAGAACTGCGACCAGGACGCCGACCCCGAGGTGTGTTCGAAACCCAAGAAGTTCGTCTGGCGCGAGTGGATTCCCGGCTGCGCGACAGTGCACACCAAGACCAAACTGATGAAAAAGGTCGAGACGAAGAAAATCCCCAGCTACAAGTGGGTGGTCGAAGACCTCTGCGCCGAATGCGAGCACAAAGCACAGCACGCCCAAGTCCCCTCGGGCACCAAGCTGCCGCCCGTGCCCGAGACGAATGCGCGCATGCTGGCCGGCACGCCCTATGCCGCAGACAACGCACAGCAATAGCGCCGGCCTCGGCCGGAACCGTGATCAAGTTCTTTGAGCTGGCTCGATTGCGCCGCCCACGAGGCACAACGCGCCGTGCGTCAGGGTGTAAACGGCATCGGCCACCCCCGGGCAATCTTGGCGACTTCTACCACGGTTACCGGGATCAGCGCCAGCACCATCGCCAGTGCCAATTGATTCACCGTCGGGCGGAGACAATCGAACACACCTTGTACGCCCGGCAGATACAACACGCTCAGTTGCAGCAGCGCCGAGAATAGAATCGCGCCGACGAGATAGAGGTTGCTGAAGGCGCCCAACTCCGGCAGCGTGAGCTGTTGGCTGCGGCACGAGAATGAAAAGCTCAACTGGGTGAACGCCATCGTCGCAAAAGCGACGGTACGCGCGGCGGGCAGATTCTGCGGATCGCCATCGTAGGTGAGAAAGAAACCCACGCCGGCCACGAGTGCCATCAGCGAGCCTTGCAAGCCGAGCTGCACGGCCCGCTTCCGGGTAATGACGCCTTCGTTCGCCGGCCGCGGCGGACGCCGCATGGCATCGCGTTCCGGCGGCTCCATGGCCAAGGCCAGGGCAGGCAGGCCATCGGTGACGAGGTTGATCCAGAGCAACTGCACGGCCGTCAGCGGCGTAGGCCAATCGAGCAGCGCTGCGACAAACATGAACAACACCTCGGAAGTGTTGCAGGCCAACAGATAGTTGACGAACTTGACGATGTTGTCGAAGATCCCGCGGCCCTCTTCGACCGCGCTCACGATCGAGGCAAAATTGTCGTCGACCAGGACCATGTCCGCGGCTTCCTTGGTCACATCGGTGCCGGTGATCCCCATGGCGATGCCGATGTCGGCGGCCTTGACCGCGGGGGCGTCGTTCACACCGTCGCCGGTCATCGCGACGACTTCGCCCCGCTGCTTCAGGGCCTGCACGACGCGGAGTTTGTGCTCGGCCGACACGCGCGCATACACCACCGCGTCTTTGGCCGCCTCGCGCAATTGTTCGTCGCTCAATTCATCGAGCGCCACGCCGGTCAACACCGGGAACTTTTCATGCTCGCCGGACAGGTGCAGCTCCCGCGCAATTGCCGCCGCCGTCTCCGGATGGTCACCGGTGATCATCACCGGCCGGATGCCCGCGGCGTGACACTTGGCCACCGCCGCACGGGCCTCGTCGCGCGGCGGATCGATCATGCCGACCAGGCCCGCGAAGACCAGGTCCTGTTCCGCGTCGTCGGCCAGGGGCACCACGATTTCGTCGCGCGTCGCCATTGCCAGCACGCGCAGCGACTGCGCGGCGAGGCGGGCGATCTCGGCCAGGATCTGCTCGCGCAGCGGCGGGTCGAGCGGTTCGACCCGGCCGCCGAGCCAGGTTCGTGTGCAGCGTGCCAACACGATCTCGGGCGCACCTTTGCAGAAGAGCGCCGTGCGACCTTCCTGTTCGGCGACCACCGACATCAATTTGCGCTGGGAGTCAAAGGGCACCTCGACGAGGATCCGCGCGCCGGGCCGCGGATCGCTCAGCCCGGCTTTTTCAGCCACGATCAGCAGCGCCGCCTCGGTCGGATCGCCGGTGATCGTCCGCGCGGCAGGCAGATTCTCGACCGGGTTCAGGGCCGCGCTGTTGCACAAGGCGCCGATTCGCAGAACGCGGCGCAAGTCGTCGTCCTGGGCCGCGTCGATCGGTTCTTCCGAGCCGGCCTGCGGCGGCGCGAGCAGAAACTCACCCTGCACGACGTAGCCGGTGCCGGTCACCGAGAATTGCCTGCCCGCGGCGAAGACCGCGCGGACGGTCATCTCGTTGCGCGTCAGCGTGCCTGTCTTGTCGCTGCAAATGACCGTCACGGAACCGAGCGTTTCGACACTGGGCAATTTGCGGACCAGCGCGTTGCGCTTGACCATGCGTTGCAGCCCGATCGCCAGAGCCATCGTCACGACGGCCGGCAGACCTTCGGGCACCGCAGCCACGGCCAGGCTGACGGCCATCAAGAAGACCTCGGTAAACTCGCCGCCACGCAGCATTCTGAGCCCGAAAATCACGACCACGATGGTGACGCAGACGGCCAGCAGCACTTTGCCGAGCTCTTCCAGTCGGCGCTGCAGCGGCGTCAGCTCGCGCTCCTGGCGTGCGAGCAGCCCGGCGATCTGCCCGAGCTCGGTTTGCATACCGGTCGTGGCGACCAGCGCGCTGGCCTTGCCGGCGGCGACGACGGTGCCCAGGTATGCCATGTTGCGCCTGTCGCCGAGCGGGGTCTGAGGCGCCAGGACGGCCGAGGGTTCCTTGTCGACGGGCACCGATTCGCCCGTCAAGGCAGCTTCTTGAATGCGCAGCCCGTAGGCGACCAGCAACCGGACATCGGCCGGTACGTAGTCGCCGGCTTCGAGCTCCACGCGGTCGCCCGGCACCAGTTCGCGTGCAGCCACGGTCTGCAAGCGTCCATCGCGAACGACCTTGGCCACAGGCGACGAGAGTTTTTGCAGGGCGCTCAGCGCACGTTCGGCGCGCGCCTCTTGAAAGAACCCCAGCAGCCCGTTGAGCAGGACGATGGTCAGGATGGCCAGCGTATCGACCCACTCGCCCAAGGCGCCGGAGATGATCGCCGCCGCGATCAGCAGCAGCACCACCAGCTCGCGGAACTGCGCGAGCAACTTGCGCCACCACGGGTCGGGCGGGGCCGAGGCCAGCTCGTTGGTGCCGTGCCGCGCCAGGCGTGCCTGGGCTTCGCCCGTGGCCAGCCCGTGTTCGAGATCCGAGGCCAGCGCAGCGGCCACTCGTTCCGCGGTCAGCGTGTGAACGGCAGCATCGGCAGTCGCAATCGACATAACGGCCTGACGCAAGGCACGAGCTTTTACCCGCCGCCTATGTTAGCCGATGACCTTCGTTTAGCGGAGATGGCAACTTGTCCTACCGCGCTTCTCGAGATACTGCTGATGATATTCCTCGGCCCTGTAGAACGGTCGCGCCGGACTGATCTCGGTGACGATCGGTCGGCGGTATGCGCCCGACGCCTGCCAGCGGGCCTTCGACGCCTCGGCCGCCTCGCGCTGCTGCTCGTCGTAGTAGAACACGGCCGAGCGATATTGCGAGCCGAAGTCGGGACCCTGACGGTTGAGTGTCGTCGGGTCGTGATTCTTCCAGAACACCTCCAGCAATTCATCGAATCCAACGCGATCGGGATCGAATTCGACGTGCACGACTTCCGCATGACCGGTCCGGTCGGAGCACACCTGCTCGTAGGTCGGGTTCTCGGTCTGACCGCCCGAATAACCCACCGCGGTATTCGTCACGCCGGGCACTGCGCGAAACAACGCTTCGACTCCCCAGAAACATCCGGCACCGAACATCGCCTGGGCCATGATTGCGCTCCTTGAGCCTGATTGCCGATTGCCTCGCCTATGGAGCGAGGCTGGAGATTCGATGCGACTGTCCGCGTTCAGGTTACCGCTGTTGGCAAGGTTGGCCCAGCCTTGCGCCGAGGGCTATGATGGGGCCGCACGAGGGGGGGCTACCTGGCCACGATGCGAGGAAAATCCATCATGTCGGGCAACGCACATCGCTGGCGGGCGATCGCTTGGCTCGCGGCTGGCGCCATCGCTGTTCTCACTACCCGGAACGCCTGGGCTCAACTACCGCTGGGTCTGAGCGACTTTGCCCTGAGCGGCAACCGGCTGAAGGAGGCCACCCGGGTCAACGAGGCCATCTACTACGCGCCCGGCTTCAGCAACACGTTTCTGGTCGTCACCTCGGACGGAAACGTCGTGATCGACACCTCGAGCGCGCTGTCGGCCAGCAAGCACCACGAACTGCTGCAAAAGATCAGCTCGGCGCCGGTCCGTTACCTGATCCTGACCCACGGACACGACGACCACACCGGCGGCGTGTCGCTATGGAAAGGTCCCGAGACCAAGCTGCTCGTGCAGGCAAGGTTCCCGGAGTTCCGGCAGTACCAGCAGCGTTTGGCCGGCTATTTCATTCGCAGCAACGCGGCCCAGTTCGCCCTGGATGAAAAGGCACTGAACGCCTTTGCGCATCGCCCGGAGAACCGCATCGAGCCCGACGTGGTGTTCGATCGCGACTACCAGTTCTCGCTGGGTGGCTTGGATTTCGAGGTGCATGCCGCGCCGGGCGAAACCTACGACCACTTGTTCGTCTGGTTGCCGAAGTACAAGGCCGCCTTCGTCGGCGACAACTTCTACGACTCGTTCCCGAACATCTACACGCTGCGCGGCACCCGCCCGCGCTGGGCGCTCGATTACATTGCAGCCCTTGACCAGATCATCGCCCTGGAACCCGAAATCCTGTTGCCCAGCCACGGCGCCGCGCGGTCGGGGAAGGAACAGATCCACCAGGCTTTGACGCGGTATCGCTCTGCGATCCGCTATGTGCACGACGCGGTGGTACAGGGCATGAACGACGGCAAGGACGTCTTCACGCTGATGCAGGAAATCAAGCTCCCTGCCGATCTCGATGTCGGCGAAGCCTACGGCAAGGTCGATTGGAGCGTGCGCGGCATCTACGAGGGCTACGTCGGCTGGTTCGACCAGAACCCGGCCAGCATGTACGACCAATCTCCCACGGCCGGCGACGTCGAGCTCGCCCGGCTCGCCGGCGGTCCGGACAAGATCGTCACCCGGGCGCAGGAATTGATCGCCTCGGGGCAGGCCGTTGTCGCGCTGCGACTGATCGACGCAGCCTTGGCGCTCGACAACAAGCATCAGCCGGCATGGCAAGCCCGGCTCGACGCGCTCAAGGTCCTGCAGAAGCAATCACGCAACTTGATCGAGCTCGCGTGGCTGAGCAGCTCGGTCAAGAAAGCCAAGCAAGCGCTCGGCGAGAAATAGGCGGCCTGATGAACCGAACGCCGGCAATACTCTCGCGGTGGGCCAGGTTGCTGGGCACATTCTGCCTGGCGTGCTCCATGTGCGTCGTTCCGGCCTGGGCGCAGTTGGGCAATTTCGATCGCGCGCCCGTAGTGCCCGCGGAAGAAAACGCCGTCTTTACCCCGCCGGGCAGCGATCGACCGGGAAAGCCGGCCACGATTGCAACTGGGCCGTCTTCCACGGTGCGCCTGCGGATCGTCGACGCCGCCACGGCCCGTCCGACCTATTGCCGCGTGAATGTCATCGGCTCGGACGGCAACTTCTATCAGCCTGGCGAGAACCCGTACG
>JAIBBZ010000047.1 GCA_019694435.1 Pirellulales bacterium | reverse complement strand
GCTAAAACTGGATGTCAATATCCATTTATCTTGCGGGGCGATTTGTCGCAGCGGGCTGAGCGTGCCTCGAGCGCCGGGACGAACCGCTGCGTGAGCCATGCATCGGCCCGGGAGTCGGTCGCCCTTGCCCTGGACTGCTTCGTCGGGGACGGTCGCCTCGCAGTTCTGGTTTAGGCTTAAGGTTCGAAATCCATTGGCGTTGCGCGACGAATGTGTTGGGTCTGGGTTGCGGACCTACGCCCCGATTCCGAACGAAGGTCTCGAGATGCGGCCGGAGGTTGCTCAACGGCCATAGGACCGTAATCTGGTGCGCACTCCGGGAAGTACGGCCGGTTCAGCCGCTGGCCACCCGGTCATCACTTTCGTTCACGACGCCAAAGAGGGCCGAACATGAATTCTGCAGGCTCGTACCAAGCCGTGCGCCGCGCAATGCTTTCGCTTCCCTGCCTGGTCACTTGCTTCGTCACCTTGCTCTGCGCGCCTGGCACACGCGCCGACGAGCCGAGCAGCCTGACGAGCGAGCGGATCGTGGTCCTGGTCAGCATCGATGGGCTGGCGGCGTTTTACGAGGACGATCCTCAGGCCAAGATGCCGACGATTCGGGCCTTGATCGAACAAGGTGCATGGGCACCCATGCAGGCATCGGCTCCCACGGTCACCTGGCCAAATCACACCAACCTGGTCACCGGTACGACCTCATCTGGGCACGGCGTCGTCGGCAACGCCTATTTCGATCGCGAGCAACGGCGCGAGGTGGCCCTGATTCTCGATCCGGAGTTCGACAAGGAGCAGATCGTCCGAGTGCCCACGATATATGATGCCGCGCACGCCGCGGGCCTGAAGACGGCCGCCGTGCGCTGGCCCGCCACGCGCAATGCCAGCACGCTGGATTGGACGGTGCCCGAGGTCGGTACGGTCGAACAACTGCATCGTTTCACGACGCCGCAACTGTTGGCCGAATGCAAAGCAGCGGGCATCTGGTCCGACGGCACGCTCGATCGCTCCAAGGGCAAGGAGCTGTTGATCATGTCGGACGACTCGGCTCTGGACATCTTTCTACACATCTTGCAACGGCATCGACCACAGCTCGCGCTGCTGCACTTGATTCGTGTCGACACGATGGAGCACGTTCATGGTCCGCGCTCGCCCGAAGCCTATGCGGCCATCGAGCACGCCGATCGACAGGTGAAAGGCGTCTGGGAGACGCTGCAGCGCGAGTTCCCCGGCAGGGCCACGTTGTTCGTCGTCTCAGACCACGGTTTTTCGCGGATTCAGCACATGCTTGCGCCCAACGTCGCCTTGCGCAATTTGGGACTGGCGACCGTCGAAGGCGACCAGGTCGTCGGGGGCTCGGTGCGCGCCGTGGTCCAAGGCGGCGCAGCCATGATCTACATTCTCGATCCGGATCATCGCGAGGCCATTGTCACCCGCTTGCGTAAGTTCTTCGACGACGTTCCCGGTATCGGCAAGATTGCGGGTCCCGGCCAATTGTCCGAACACGGCGTCGCGGAGCCGAGTGTCGATCCCCACGCACCGGACATGATCTTGTTTGCGGCCGATGGCTATGCGTTTACCGCGAAGGCCACGGGAAGCGACGTCCTGGTCGAGGAGCCGGAGAAGCAGGGTACGCACGGCCACGACGAACACCTGCCGATCCTGCATGCCTCGCTGATCGCCTGGGGCGCCGGCATACGGCCTGGCGTGCGCTTGAATCTCGTCAGCAATACGTGCGTGGCGCCGACGTTGGCCCGCCTGCTCAAGTTGGACTTGAAGCAAGCCACGGGCCAGTCGCTCGACGAACTGCTCGCGCCATAAATCGGCCGCGCGATATGCCCCCGCAGCCCGAGCGGCGCATTACCCCGCGCGGCGCGCGTAGACCAACCAGTAGGTGATGGGAATCACGAACAGCGTGAAAATCGTCGACGCGAGGAGGCCGAAAATCAACGACCAACCCAGGCCGGAAAAGATGGGATCGAGCGTGATCGGCAGACTCGATAGCATCGCGGCGCCGGCGGTGAGCAGAATGGGCCGTAGCCGCACGACGCGGCTCTCCAGGATCGCCTCGAGCAGCGTGCGGCCGTTACGCATCGCAAGTTGAATGAAGTCGACCAGAATGATCGAATCACGGGTGACGATACCCGACAGCGCGATCATTCCGATCATCGCCGTGGCAGTGAAATACACCGGATCGGCATATCCGCCGATCTGTTGCCCTAGGAACGAATTCAGGAAGTAGAACCCGGGCATGACGCCGAGCACGGTGAGCGGAATCGCCAGCATCACGATGAGCGGGACCGTGAAGGATCCGGTCTGCGCGACGAGGATGATATAGATCATCACCTGCGCGGCGCCAAAGGCGAGCCCCAGGTCGCGAAACACGTCGAGCGTGATCTTCCATTCACCCTCGCCGGCGAAACGCACGGCGATGCCTGTGGGCAGGCTCCAAGGCACACCGCCGCGCGGATCGATAAACGTCCGGTCGGCCACCGGGCGCGCTGCGGCAGGAGCTTGAGTTGACGTGGTCAGCGTCGAAGCCTGGAGATCGCCTAGGATGTCGACCACGCAATCGGCCGGCGGCCGCCCGGCGGTTTCGGCAAACACATACGCGACCCGGGCCAGGTTCTTGTGATAAATGGTCTGGCCGACGCGGCCGGTCGTCCAGGTACCAAGCTCGGCCAACGGCACCATCGCCTGATCGCGACCGCGGACGTAGATCTGGCTCAATTGGTGTTCGGTCGATCGTATGGAACGCGGCACGCGAAGGTTGATCCGCAGCGGGTGTCGCTCTGCCTCGACGCGCAACGTCTCCGAGTCCGAACCGCCCAGGGCGAGTTGCAGGGTGTCCGCCAGGTCGCGGGCACTGACTCCGGAGAGCGCCGCCTTCTCTTGATCGACATTGAAGACCAGCTTTTCGACGGCCGCTTCATACACGTCGTCGACGTCGACCACTCCCGGCTCGGCGCGAAATCGATCGGCCGTGGTCCGCGCGGCGGCGAGTAGCTGCTCGTAGCTGTGGTCGGGCTGGCCGTAGATCTCCGCCACGAGCGACGCCAGCACGGGCGGTCCCGGCGGCAATTCGACGATCTTGAGCACGGCTCCGTGGTGCTGAGCCAGCTCGGTCAAGCGATTCCGCACGCGGAGCCCGATCGCGTGGCTTTGCTGTTGCCGATGCTTCTTGCCGACGAGATTCACGCGCAACTCGGCCTGTTCAGGTGCTCCGCGCAGATAGTAGTGTCGAACCAGACCGTTGAAGTCAATCGGCCCGGCGACGCCGACGTAGCTTGTGTAATCGGTCACCTCGGGCAGGCCGGCCACCTCGCGCTCGACGTCGCGAGCGACGGCGCTGGTTCGCTCGAGCGTTGTCCCCTCCGGCAGATCGAGAATGAGCACCAGCTCGTTCTTGTTGTCGAAGGGCAGCATCTTGAGCGGCACCGCGCGCGTCGCCGCGAGCATCATCGCCCCTAGAGTCAGCAGCCCGATGACCAACAAGAACGCGCCGGCCCGCCATCTCGAAGTCAGCAACGGCAGCATCAAGGGCCGAAACAAGCGATACAAACGCGACTGTTGCACCACGGCCGGGTCGTACAAGGCAGGTTGCTGCCCGACAGCGGCGGGATGCCCCGCTTCGTCCGGACGGTGGAACCGGCTCTTGAGCACGTGATAGCTGAGCCAAGGCGTGATGGTGAACGCCACGACCATCGACATGAACATCGAGACCGGCACGTTCAGGGCCATCGGCGCCATGTACGGCCCCATCATCCCGGTGATGAAAAACATCGGCAGAAAGCTGACGATGACCGCCAAGGTGGCGCTGATCAGCGGCGGCCGGATTTCGGCCACGGCGTCGAGCACGATGTCGCGCGTCGCCTTGCGCTTTTCCTCGAAATGTCGCGTGATGTTCTCCACATCGACGATCGGGTCGTCAACCAACAACCCCAGCGCCAGGATCAACGCGAACAGCGTGACGCGATTGATCGTGTAGCCGGCCAGCAGGTTGATCGCCAGTGTCAGCCCGAAAACCACGGGGACGGCCACCGCGACGATCAGCGCCTCGCGCCAACCGAGGCTCAGCGTGAGCAATGCGATCACGATGACGATGGCCACGCCCAGGGCCTCGACCAGCTCGTTGACCTTTTCATTGGCGGTCAGGCCATAATTGCGCGTCACGATCAGCTCGACGTCGTCGGGCAACATCTCGTGCCGCAGGCGCTGTGCCTCGGCAAGCACAGAATCGGCGACAGCCACGGCATTGGCGCCCTTTTGCTTGGACAATGCCAGCGTCACCGCGGAGGTAGCGGACTCGGTGGCCGCGGGCGGCCCGGCGTGCGTACCGAGCAGCGTGCCGGCAGACCCCGCGTGCGCGGCAAAGCCGCGCGCCGGCCCCCAACCATGCCGCACATAGTTGACAGGCTCAGCCGGCCCATCGCGCACGGTGGCGACGTCTTTGAGAAACACGGGCCGGTCGTCGTGGATGCCGACCACGATCTCGCGGAGTTGCTCAGCGCTGTCCAACATCAGGCCGGCATCGACGTGGATCACGCGATCAGCCTGCGTAAAGCTGCCGGCCGACTCGGTTACGTTTGACTGCCCGATCGCGCGTTGAACCTCCAAGGGGCTGACGCCGTAGGCGACCAGCCGTTGCGGCAAGAGCTCCAGGTGAACGGTTCGCGGTTCGCCGCCCACAACATATGCCCGCGATACCTTCGGCAGCGCTGCCAACCGCTCGACCAACTCTTCGCCAAGTCGACGCAAGGTGTAGGAGTCGCGATTCGCGCCGGACAGGGTCAGGGTGACGACCGGCACGTCGTCGATTTCGACCGGTTTGACGATCCAGCCGCCCAAGCCAGGAGGCACCAGGTCCTGGTTTTCGTTCAGCTTCGTCAACAGCTTGACCAGGCTGCGCTCGCGGTCCTGCCCGACGTAGAACCGGACGGTGATGATCGCGAAATTGTCGCGCGACATGCTGTAGACGTATTCGACGCCGTCGATCTGATACAGCACGCGTTCCAGCGGCGTCGCAATGAGCTGCTCCACCTCGGCCGCCGAACGCCCGGGAAATCGCACGTAAACGTCGGCCAACGGGACGACGATCTGTGGGTCCTCTTCGCGCGCGGTCAAAAACAGCGCCGCTGCGCCCAGCAACAAGGAAAACACGATCAGAATGATCGAGAGATTTGACTCGAGGAATATTCGGACGATGCGCGACAGCACGTCCGTGTGTCCGGTACCCGTCGAGCGATCTTCGTGGCCGGTTGCCTGTACCATCTCAACGACCCTGAGTACTGACGCCAGGCACGAGCACTTGCTCACCCGGCTTGAGGCCCGCTAGCACTTCGTAATCGTCATCAAAGCGGCGGCCCAACTGGACGTCGCGCCGGACGACGCGTCCGGCAGTGGCCACGTCAACCATCGTCAATTGCCCGACCCGGCGGACGGCCGTCGCGGGCACCATCACCAGTTCTTCGTCGCTCAAGGGCAGGACGATGCGCCCGAACATGCCGCTGTACACCCCCGGCGGGCAGGGACCGGTTACCTTGACCGTGAACGAGTGGCTGGCCGTTTCGGCCTCGGGCACGATTTCGCTGATGGTCGCAAGGCAATCGTAGTTCAGGACGTCGAGCCGCACGCGGATCTTCTGACCCACCTGCAGGGTCATGGCCAGCGATTCGCGCACGGTGGCCACTAATTGCATGCGATCCGGATCGTAGAGCGAAAGCAGCACCTGGCCGGGCACCGCCGTGTCGCCGACTTCCACGCGTTTGTCGACCACCGTGCCTGTGATCGGCGAGCGTATGACGGCGTAATCGAGCAACACGACGGCCTCGCGGGACGACTCGCGGAGGCGCTCGAGCTCCGCCTTGGCGGAACGCAGGGTGGCCGTAGCGGCGTCGAACTCGGCCTGCGTGCTCACGCGCTGCTCGCGCAATTGGCGCGCACGATCGAAATCGGCTTGAGCCTGTTCGAGCGCGGCTTGCGCGGTGTTTACGGCGGCCTCGGCCTGCTTGAGCCGTGCCCGCAAATCGGCATCGTCGAGCCGGATCAAGACCTCGTCCTTGGCCACCGCCTGGCCCGCGCGGACGTTGACTTCGACGACACGTGCCAGAATCTTGGCGGCCAGTGCGGCTTCGTGAATCGGCCGCACCGTGCCGACGGCCGTTTCTTCGCGCGGACGCTTAACGAGGCGCACTTCGACCGTTTGCCCCGCCGCATTCGAGTCATGTTGCGGAGAGGGCGCCGTCGGGGTCTTGCGCTCAAACGCCCCGGCCAGGAACAGCAGCAACCAGGTTACGCCGGCGGCCATGCCGAGGGCCAGCAGCACAAAGCTTAGCTTGTGCCAGACAGCCATCAGGCGGCCAGTCTGCGATTTCGCGGGCAGAGACTCGACGTTCATGACCTGCCCCCCTTGGCAAGCGGTTGGTATCGCTCCGGTGTCTCGGTGAAGCTCCGGCAGTTACTTTCCGACACGAAGTAATACGTCGCACCGTGGAGTTCGCAGGTCGCGGCGGCCAATCGCCGATCGAATCGCGTGCCACAGACGGGATCGATCACCAGTTCGCCCACGGAATACCGGTCGTTCGCCTCGACCTGCAAGCACACATCGACGCAATGCATGATCTTGTCGTTCAGCCATTGTCCTAGATCCTCGGCATCGAGAGCCTCCAGGTCGACCACGCGCTCGTCGTGGCGAACGAATGACAGAAACAGCGGCAATACATCGAGGTCGTAGGTCAACGTCCAATGGGTCATCGACGTATCGGGATGGCAAGCAAAAGTCAGTCGCGCGGTGGCTGGAAACCGCTCCGAGTGTTGGAACCGGCATTCGGCCTGGATCAAATCGGCGCCGGCGTTCGTCTGCACCGTAGCGTTTTCGAAATGACGTTCGAGCTGGTGCAAGCGCGGGACAATCAAGTCGCCCAGCAACTTCTGCCCTAGACGTTGGAACCGTTGGCGCTGCAGCTGTCGCTCGCGGCACTCGGCGGCGGCGTCCTGCCGGCGCTGCTGCTGCTGGGCGGCGTGTTCTTGCAGTCGCCGGGCGATACGGGATTCGAGGTCGGGCGCTTGCATGACTGGATGTCCTCGCGATGCGATCACGCTTGAAGCAACGTCAGCACGCTCGGGCGGTAGGCCCCTTAACCCGTCGTGCAGCGCGGCCCCTCGCCGGTCGCACGTTGGCCACGGTTCCAGGGCATTTTTGCCACCAGATTGGCCATCGGGCAATCGTCCGTCAGTCCGGCATAGATGAGCCCGGCGCCCATGGCCGCAGCCAGCCAGCTCCACCGCACATCGACGGCCAAGGCCAACACGGCGCCGAACACGACCAAGGAACCGATCACCACGCGCACTTGCCGATCGAGCGGCATGGACGGCAGGCCGCGATCGAGCGGTAATCCGGCCGCATCCCAGGCGAGCGTGCCGCCCGCCACGTTGACGACCTGTGCGCAGCCGAAACTTGCGAGTCGCTGACACGCCTGCTTGCCTCGGCTGCCGGAGCGACAGATGACATAGAGCGTGTGCTGGGTCGTGCAGCCGGCGGCGCGCAACGCCTCGAGGGTCAACTGGTCGAGCGGTACGTTTTTGGCCCAGGGCACGTGCATGGCGTCGAACTCCGGCGGGGTCCGCACGTCGATCAAGGTCAGTGACGCATCGCGCTCGCGCAAATTCGCCAGATCCTGGGGGGTGATGGTCGCTTCCATTTCAAAGCTCCTCGTCTGACGTCACTCGGTGTATGTGTCGCAATATCGATACATAACGACATATAAGGGAAAAAAGAGAGGCGGCTCAACCCTTGCCAAATCGCCCCTCGATGCAACTCATCAGTTCGCCGAGGTGTGGCTCGACAATGCGGTAATAGACGAAACGCTGTTCCTTGCGCGAGTCGAGCAGGCCGCAACGCTGCATCAGCCTCAGGTGCTCGGAGGCCATCGGGCTGGTGATCCCGCAAGCCTCGGCCAGTTCGCCCACGGTGTAGGCGTTGCGCAGCAACATTTGCACCATCCGCAGCCGATGGGGATGGGCCAGCGTCTTGAGACACTCGGCCGCCTGCATCCAGGCGTCGACGCTCAATTCCGCGGCAGCCTGCTTTTTGGTCTTCTGAATCGCCATGGGAAACTCCTTCACTCAAATATATCGTCATATCTCGATATGTCAATCGAGAAAAAATTGCCCACCCGCCGGCCTGGGGGCTCAGAAATGCCCTCCGGAGGGGCGCGCCGCGACCCGCTGGCACTGCTGGCACGAGCTCGACATTTGCGGCGGGGTCAGGTGACGTCCCGGGTTGGCGATGCCGCAACATCGCCAGGTTGCGCCCAGCCATCGTCGGCTGCGCGATGGGAGAACTGAGCGAAGGGGATGGCCAGAAACAACAACCGGCTCACGTCCATCGAGATGGGTAAACACGCGATGGCGATCAGGCTCACCAGGGGTGTAATCAGGATCCTCCGGGTGATGCTCCGCACGACGGCCGGCGAAATGTCCGGCGACACGAGCCGCTGGCGCGTCGTCGCGTAGAGCCAGATGGCCAGTAGCGAAAGCCCGCACAGCGCCTGGGTCGCTCCGTACAAGAGCATTGCCAGCTTGTCGTGACGATAGGTCGCCTGCAGTCCCGTGGGGAACGGGACGAAGGAGACGCACAGCAGAAACAAGCCGTTGACGGCGATGAAGCCGCGGTCGACGCGCTCGACGTAGTGGCACAGCACATAGTGCTGCAGCCAATAGGTGCCGATCAGCACGAAGCTGACCGCGTAGGCGAGCAACGGATACCGCATCTCCACGAGATATTCGCTCAGCTCTTTGTCGGTCACCTTGTGAGCCGAGGGCACTTCGAGCCCCAACACGAGCAGGGTGATAGCGATCGCCACGACGCCATCGCACAACGTGATCAAGCGATCTGGCTTGAACATGACACCTCCGATGACTGGAACTGTGACGAAGCACGCAGCCGGGTTTGTAACCTTGCGTCGCGAATTGTTCGAGGGGGGGGCGCTGGCCAGGAGGCATCGCGGTATACGCTTGTCCAACGAGGGACTTGCAGCGGCTTGCTCCTAATCACAGAAAAGCCAACAATCGTGGGAGACGGCCAATCCGCGACTCGTTCGTCGCCCTGGCGACCACCTTGGTTGCCTCGAAGCCATTCAAGCCCACGCGAGCGCGGCAGGAGTCACCGTGGAACGCGATATGTACGCGCGGGCCTAGGGCCGCGCGTCGCGCATGGTTCGCTGTGGCTTACGGTGAATTCAATTCCGCTTCATGAGGTCACCTGTGTCGGAACAGGACTTTGCCTTGCACGACTGTAGCCTGGCCCGGTTGGCGACGGGCCGTTCGTGCACCAATCTTCGCGAACTTCTCGAGACCTTGCGCGACGCGCCCGATGCCGTGCTGCGGCATCACATGATGCGCTGCGCGCTGGAGAACTACTTCGATCTTTACGAGTTCCCCAATGACCTGGCTCGTTGGTGCTGGGACGCCCTAGGCGACCGTGAACTCGCTGAAGAACTCGGACTGATCAACCCCTATGCGCTGCCGACGGTCGACGAATTGCGCCACGCGTTAGTCGATACGGTGGAGAATCGCCTGTGGGCCTTGGAGCGCGTGCCCTGGTGCCGACCAGGTCATGAGTTGCACATCATCGAGTCGCGCATCATTTGCTTCGACACGGGCGAACGGTTTGGTTCGCTGGCCGCGTTTGCCGAGGCGCTTCCGAAAATCTCGCTACGTTCCCTGTACTACCACGTGCACGAGGCGCATCGGCGCCAGGGTGTCGACGATATCTCGGCCTGGCTGGAGCGACTGGATGCCGACAAGGACTTGGTGCGCAAGATTCGCACGATCGATTTCTATTTCTCCAACCTCAATCAACTCCGCCGCCAATTATTCGATATCCTTTGCGCCGCCGTGCCCGAACTGGCGGCCTTGGTGGGACTGATTCGATGAGCACGCTCGAACGCTATGCCGAGGTGGTCGGACGATCCGAAATCGATCGCCTGCGCCGTCTGGCCGAGCACCTGCAGGGAAAGCGCATCGTGCACGTCAACTCGACGCGTGCCGGCGGCGGCGTGGCCGAGATCCTGTCGTGGATGGTGCCGCTGATGGACGAATTGGGCATCGAAGCTGCTTGGGAAATCATCAGCGGGAACGATGCCTTTTACCGCGTTACGAAGGCCTTCCACAACGGCATGCAAGGGCTGCCGGTGACCTTGCGCCCCAAGGATTTCAAGCTCCATCTCGAACTGAACGAGGCCAACGCCAAGCAGCTCGACCTGCATGCCGACGTGGTTTTCGTTCACGACCCGCAACCGATCTACCTGCCGCGTTTCACGCCTGCCGGCCAGGTGGGGCGCTGGTTGTGGCGGTGCCACATCGACGCGTCACGTCCCCACCGCGGCGTATGGCAGCATCTCGCCGGCGCGGTGCCGGACTATCAGGCGACGATCTTTTCGATGGCCGCCTTCACTCGCCCCATCGGTCGCCCGATGTTCCTATGCCCTCCATCCATTGATCCGTTGGCGGAAAAGAACCGTGTGATCTCCGAGCAAGAGCGGCTGGCCGTCTTGCAGCAATTCAACATTGACCCCGAGCGTCCGCTGCTATTGCAGGTCTCGCGCTTCGATCGGTTCAAAGACCCGTTGGGAGTGATCGAGGCCTATCGGCTGGTCAAGGCCGTTCAACCCGAGTTGCAATTGGCCCTCGTGGGCGGGCCCGCGGACGACGATCCCGAGGGGGCAGAGGTGCTGGCCGAAGTGCTGGCGATTGCCGGCGACGACCCGGATTTGCACGTGCTTTCCTTGCCGCCCGATTCTCATTTGGAAATCAACGCCCTGCAGCGATCGGCCATCATCGTGCTGCAAAAATCGCTCAAAGAAGGGTTTGGGCTGACGGTCACCGAGGCCCTTTGGAAGAGCCGTCCGGTGATTGGCGGAGCCTGTGGCGGCATCACTTTGCAGGTCCACGACTACCAGACGGGCTTCCTGGTGCATTCCCCCGAGGGCGCTGCGTACCGGATTCGCTACTTGCTCCGCTATGCCGATAAGCGGCAGCGCATGGGCCAGACCGGCCACGACTTTGTCCGCGAGCATTTCCTGCTCACGCGGCATTTGCGCGACTACCTGTCGCTGTTGCTGTGCCTCGACAATCCCTCGACCGATACTCTCGTAGCCTAGGTCACGAGTGCCCGGAAACGGGGCCGGCCTCTGCGCGAAACGACCACACGGCAACCGGAAACCGGCGGAAGCACTCGGCAACGAGGAGCCGCTGGCCGACGTTCACGCGCTCGCCAGACAACGCGCATCGGCCGGGGCGCTGGCCCGAACATTCCAGCGGCGCGCAGTCGATTACCGTGTCGCCCCAGAATGCTGCGGATCTTGGCGCTTGTGGCGCGGCAATGGCGTCCTGGTTCAGACTCAACGCTCGGCGCAACAACAGTCGTGGGACGACGACCGTCACAAGCTGGTCGTCCAAGCGCCGGGCAAACGCCACGACATGCTCGGCGGCCGCCCCCTCGACCAGCAGCGGCAAATATGCTCCGCGCTGGAACAATTCAGCATTCGAGCGGCGCAACGCCAACAGCCGCCACACGACGAACAGCTTCAGCCGGTCGTCGGTGGGTGCTTCGAACAAGCGTTGCGCTAGCGCGGAAAGGCCCGGGGCGCTGTCGCTTGCCGATTGCAGCTCTCGCAACAGCCCTGCACGGTAATCGAAGTCGACCGACCGCCGATTGTCCGGATCGACCAGGCTGAAGTCCCAGCACTCTTGTCCCTGATAGAAATCAGGAAACCCTGAGGTGGTGGCCTTGAGGACGAGTTGGCTGATCGAGTTGTAAATACCCCAGGGGGCCAGCAACGTTTGAAAAGCTGTCACGTCGGCGAGGAACGCGTTTCGGGAACCCGGCGTGAGCGTACGCACGACAAATTCGCGCACGGCACGGTCGTAGCGTTCGTCGGGATTGATCCAACTGGTGTGCTGCTTGGCCTCGTGAGTGGCCTTTTCCATGTAACGCTGGAGCCGCGCGCTCAAATCGCGCCAGTCTGTCGCCTGGAGACGGCCGAGCGGCAAGATGCCCAGCAGGCTCTGGTAGTACAGATATTCGTCGGTCGCACTTGGTGCCCACTGGCCGTCGATATCGACGCAGTGGCGTCGGTTGAGGCGGAACCAACGCTGGACTCGCTTGCGCCACAGTTGGGGCATCTCGGCCAACAGCTGGAGCCGTGCCCGCACGTCCTCGCTCCGCTTCGAATCGTGCGTCGAGCTGGCCAACATGGCCCCGGGGTGCTCGAGCTGGCGGCGCACGTTGGCTTCGTGAAACTGCGCCGTAGTAACGACCGCGTCATGCGGGTCGGTGCCAACTTCATTGACGGCGGCCAGCGGCACATGCACGTAGAAGGCGGTGTCCTCGACGCCTTTGGCCATCACCGGACTGGTAACCTGCTGGAAGCGCCCGGCGAACAACTCGCGCTCGCGGCGCTGCTCGTCGGTAAAGCTCGCCAGATTCTGCAGCAGCAATACTTCGCGCGCGAACTCGAACACTGTGGCATCCATCGCGGGATTGCGCCGGCGCGCCGTTGCGATGGCCGTATTCACGGTCTTGTGATCGCGCTGCGAAGCGCCGGCCGCACCGGGGTAAATCCGATACACGGGAAAACCGATCAGGATCTCACGCAGGGCATAGCGCAGCATGTTCAGCGTAAAATCGCGGGTATGCCGGTGTTGCTCGGAGATGCGATCCAGACGTTGCGCCAGCATCTGCAGCTCACTGGCCATCGCCACGCGCAGGATCAGGGCCTTCGAATCGCGAGCGACGCGCTCGAATGTGCGCGGGTCGTCGGTCCAGCGACGGAACGCCTGGTTCAGGGCGCTCCAGCCGCCAGCGTCGAGGAACAGGCCCGTACACTGCTGCACAAAGTCGTAGCCCGTGGTGCCTGAGATCGGCCAGGTTTCCGGCAGGATTTCGCGAGGCCCCAAGATCTTTTCGACCCACACGGGAAGCGGGCAGTCGGTTGTGCGCAACGTGGCCAGGTGCGTCGTCGAGGTCAACACCTCGAGCGTGACCGTATCTCCGAACACGGCTGCCAGGTCGTCCGGGTCTGGAGTCCGAATTTCGAGACGCGTGCAGAGTGACAGCAGAGCCTGAACCAGTAACTCCGTCCGCAGGGCGGCGGTCTCCAGGGCTTCGGCATGGTCCGCTGGCTGCATCGGGGACTGGCGCTGGAATTCCGCCTCGAGCAACCGCGCCAAATAGGACCACTGCAGGCGCCACAGGTAGATCTCCGGCGCATAGAGACCGTCGACGTGATCGATGCGAAGGCCCTGGACGTGGCCCTCGGACAGCTCCGACATCACACGGCGGTGTGCTTGGTAAAACACCGCAGGCCGTTCCATGCACAGTGCCGCCAGTTCGTTGACGTCGAAAAAGCGGCGGTAATTGATTTCATCGGCCGCCGTGCGCCAATGCGAGAGACGATAGGGCTGTTCATTGAGCATCGCGTCGAGCAGTCCGTAACGCTCCGGTCCCTCGCCGGCCTGGTTGACATGCTCGACGTTGGACCGGATCAGCTCTGCAACAGCTGGACTGGCCGCCTCCAAGTCTCGCAAACGCCGCTTGATGACCTCTTTTTCACGCTGGCGCTCGGCGACGGCCTCGGGCGCGATGTCGGTCTGGGCCGGTAGATGCTCCAGCGCCGTGAGAATGCTTTGCAATTCGACCACGTGCTCGTTGTTCTCGCCGGCCGACTGTAGCAGGCGGTCGAGATTGCGCGACAACAGCGGGATCGTGGTCTTGGGGCCCAGCGGAAACCGATGGTCGAAGTACGTCAGGCGGAACTCGCCGTCCGAATGCTCGATCTGCAGCTCACCGTTGTCGAGCACGTCGCCATACTGCCTGCCCAACACGGGCAACAGTACCCGGTTGCGAATTTCCGGCTTGGCGGGCTCCCAGTCGATGTCGAAATATTGCGCGTGTGGTGAATTGGGGCCGTTTTCGAGCACGTCGCGCCACCAGGCGTTCGCCCAGTTGGCGGCCATATGGTTTGGCACCAGATCGAGGATCAGATACATGCCCGCGCCGCGCACCGTCCGGGCGAACTGCAGAAAATCCGCATCGCCACCCAGCGACTCGTCGAATCGGCTGAAGTCGCACAAGTCGTAACCATGCGCGGTGCCGGGCCGGGCCTGAAGCAAAGGGGAAGCGTAGATGTGCGTGATGCCGAGATCGCGCAGATAGCTCACCAACGACGCCGCCCGACGAAAGTCCATGCCATGATGAAATTGGAGCCGGTAGGTGGCTCCAGGGGCCGGCGCGCGGACACGGACGCGCTCGAGCACGGCTTCGACCAAGGACTGCACGTCTTTTCCGCTTACGTGCCGATGCATCATGATTGGACACCTTGGTTGCAATACCATCAGCATAGCAATTGACGTGCCGGCTGCGCACCGTTAGCAACGTCACGTGCCGTCAACGGGCCAGCTGGCAGCCGTCGGTGCGCCGCGCGTTGACGTAAACTTGAATTCGCACTACGCGCAACCGCGCAATTGGGGTAAAAGCGAAATCCAGACACCTGAGTTGGCTAAGTCCTGACGCGCATCGGATTTGACCGCTTTGACTGTCCGCCGAATTCGAAAAGGGCTCCCCTTCCATGGGACGCGGCTCGTCCCGCTCATCCGCGAACTACGCTGAGAAGACCACCACCGAATCGACGTCCGCCCCCGCGGTTGACGCCTGGGGAGTCTACGACAGTTACACCGATGCATCGGGCATCCATCGTCCACTCGCTCGTGAGACGCAAATGCGCCTGCACGCCGCCATGGGCGCGCTGCCGGAAGAGCGGCTCAGGCTGGGACCGCTCTTCATCGAGCAAGGAACCCTGACAGAGCTGCCCGCGAACAGCCGGCTGCGCCTGGAGGATGGCGAAGTCCTCCCGGCCCAACTCGCGCAGACGTCCCGGCTGCCGCTGGGATACCACGAGCTGATCGACGACTCGGGACGGCGGCAACGATCCGTGATCGTCTATCCACCGCGCTGCTGCTGGCCGGCCGGATCACGCGGCTGGGGTTTTGCCGTGCAGCTCTACGCCCTGCGATCCCAGGGTAACTGGGGCTGTGGCGATTTCGGCGACCTGCAGCGCCTGGGCGCTGTGGCCAGTCGCCTGGGTGCGCGCTACCTGCTGCTCAATCCGTTGGGAGCGGCGGCGCCGCAGCCGCCGCAAGATCCCAGCCCTTATTCGCCGAGCAGTCGTTGTTTTCGCAATCCGTTGTATCTCGACATGGCCGCGGTCGCAGAGGTTGCATCGTTGCCGGCCAACTTTGCCGAAACGACGGCCCAAGGACTGGCCTTGGCCGCGACCGATTGGATTGAGCGCGACCAGGTCATGCAGCTCAAGCTGGCCATGCTGCGCAAGATGTTCGACGACTTCTCAGGAAGCGAGGCCTTCGCGCAATACCGCCAGGAGCAAGGCGAACTGCTCGCGCGATTCACCTGCTTCGAGGTACTCGCCGGGCGATTGGGAAACGACTGGCGACACTGGCCCTCGGAGTACCAGTCTCCTGGCTCCGCGGCGGTCGAGCGCTTTTGTGCCGAGCATCAGGCGCAGCGCGAAATGGAGTTTCAGGCCTGGCTGCAGTGGCTCTTGGACCGGCAGCTTGCCGCGGCGGCGCAGACGTGTGGGCTGGTCCAGGACCTGGCCGTGGGGTTTGCGCCGGGGGGCGCGGACGCCTGGATGTGGCGCGAACTGGTTGCCAGCGACGTATCCATCGGCGCCCCGCCCGATGCCTTTCAGGCGCAGGGGCAGTGCTGGGGGCTCGCACCGTGGATTCCGCGACAACTCGTGGCTGCCGATTTCGCGCCCTGGATTGCCACCTTGCGCGCTACGTTGCGCCATGCGCGCGGGCTCCGCATCGACCATGTCATGGGGCTGGCGAGGCTATTCTGGGTCCCCGACGGCTGCTCGGCGGCCAAGGGTGCCTATGTGCAGTATCCCTTCGAAGCGATGGCCAGCATTTTGGCGCTCGAAAGCCACAGGGCCGGAGCGTGGATTGTCGGCGAGGACCTGGGCACCGTCGATCCGAGTTTCCGCGCGCAACTCGAGGCGCGCGGCATACTTGGCTATCGGGTATTCTGGTTCGACGAGGATCGCGCGGCTTTCAAACCCGCGTCGTTGGCGGCCATTAGCACCCATGATCTGCCGACGATTGCCGGTGTGTGGACCGGCCAGGACGCGGTCGCTCAGCGCGAAGCGGGATTCGAGATCGATGAAGAGCCGCTGCGCAGGATGCGCAAGCAGCTGCAGACGCGTCTGCAGCTCAGGGAAGATGCCAGCCTGCCGGCCGTGATTACGGCGGCCTACGACTATCTGGCCGAAGTCGAGTCCGAGATTGTCATGGTGTCGCTCGAGGATGCGGTCGGCGCTGCGCAACGGCCTAACCTGCCTGGGGCGACGACCTTGTCCAATTGGCGGCGCCGACTACCGGTCGACCTGGCAGAGATGGAGCATTTGCCCTTGACGCGCGCAATCGCTCAGCGACTCGCGCGCCATGCAGCACCAATTCAGCGCAGGGGGGGATCGGAGTGAAAAGTACGACGACGACCGTCCAGATGCCACGACGGCTCCCCGTGGGTGCGGAAGTTCAGCCCGGCGGCCTGGTCCATTTTCGCGTCTGGGCCCCGAAGCGCAAACGCGTCGAGGTGGGCGTGATGCCTACGGCCGACGGCGCGCAAAGCGATGTGCGCCTTTGCGAGTTGACGCCGGAGCCTCGCGGGTATTTTGCCGGCGCGGTGCCAGCGGCCCCAGGGATGTTGTATGGGTTTCGACTTGACGGCAGCGGCGACTTGCGGCCTGATCCGGCCAGCCGTTTTCAACCCCAAGGCTGTGCGGGGCTCTCAGAAATCATCGATCCACACGCATTCAAGTGGCGTTCGTCTTCGCCTCAGCCGTTGGCGCTCGACAGACAGGTGATGTACGAATTGCACCTGGGCACCTTCAGCCCGGACGGCACCTGGGCCGGCGCGGAGGCGCAATTGGCCGAGCTCGCCGACTTGGGTATCACGGTGCTGGAAATCATGCCCGTAGCCGAGTTTCCCGGACGCTTCGGCTGGGGCTACGACGGCGTGTTCCAGTTCGCACCGACGCGGCTGTACGGACGACCTGACGACTTTCGCAGGTTCGTCGATCAGGCGCATCGTTGCGGCATGACCGTGATCCTCGACGTCGTCTACAACCACTTCGGCTCGTTTGGCAACGTGCTGCTCGAATATGCCGACGAGTATCACACCGATCGCTACTGGAACGACTGGGCTGCCGCGATCAATTTCGACGATGAGCAGTCGGGACCGGT
Organism: Pirellulales bacterium; assembly: GCA_019694435.1. Taxonomy (NCBI): domain Bacteria; kingdom Pseudomonadati; phylum Planctomycetota; class Planctomycetia; order Pirellulales; species Pirellulales bacterium. Next base: position 16,275 of record JAIBBZ010000047.1, on the reverse strand, counting down.
GCGCGAGTTCTTCCGCGCGAACGCGCGGTATTGGATCGAGGAGTTTCGGCTCGACGGGTTCCGCTTCGATGCGACCCAGTCGATTCATGACGCGACGGACCAGCACATCCTGGCCGAAGTGGTCGAGGAGGCCAGGGCCGCCGCGGGCAAACGCACACTGTTGATGGTGGCCGAAAACGAGCCCCAGAACACGCAGCTCATTCGGCCCGCGGCCGAAAGCGGTTATGGTCTCGATTATCTCTGGAACGACGATTTGCACCATGCGGCGCGGGTGCGACTGACCGGCGCGAGCGAGGCCTATTTCAGCGATTTCCGCGGCACGGCCAGCGAACTGGCGGCCGCCTTCCAGCATGGATTCATTTATCAAGGGCAATATTCTCAGTGGCAGGCGGCGCAGCGCGGAACGCCCAGCATGGACCTGGAACGCCACCACCTGGTGAGCTTTCTCGAAAATCACGACCAGGTCTCCAATCACTTGACCGGAGAGCGACTGTGGCGGTTGTCCAATCCGGCCCGGTACCGGGGGATGACGGCGCTGTGGCTCCTGACACCGCAGACGCCCATGTTTTTCCAGGGGCAAGAATTCGCGGCGACGTCGCCGTTTTTATTCTTCGCCGATCACGCCGGCGTCGACGGTGATGCCGTCGCCAACGGCCGCGCCAAGTTTCTCACGCAGTTTCCCTCACTGGCCACGGCCGATGCCCAACGCCTCTTGCATCGGCCGGACGATCCGGACGTCGTGCGGCGCTGCCGGATTGATTTTCGAGAAAGGGAAACGCATCGCCCGGCGTATGAGTTGCATCGCGAGTTGCTCCGGCTACGTCGCGAGGATCCGATCCTCAGCGATCGCTCGACCTATGAGCTGCACACCGCGGTCATTGGCGAAGACATTGTGTTGATTCGATACCTGACGCGCGATCGGCAAGACCGTCTCGTCGTGGCCAATCTGGGCACGGAGCTGGCGTTTCGGCCAGCGGCCCAGCCGCTCTTGGCGCCGGTGCCGGGTACTCGCTGGGAGCAAGTGTTCACCAGCGGCGACGTGCGTTTTGGGGGCAGCAGTTCGGGACCGCTGCTGCGCGACGACGGCTGGCATTTCCCCGGAGAAACCACCGTCCTCCTGCGACTTGCCCCTGAAATAATCGCGCCTGAATAGCAGGTCGAACCATGCGCCAAGCTGCCGGGCCACCGCCGCTGCGCCGCATTGCCTGGTCTCGCGAGCGGGCGGGCGACGCGGGTTCGCGCGAGTGGCTCGTCACCAATGGCTTGGGCGGTTATGCGTCGGGTACCCTGTGCGGGGCGCCGTCGCGCCGCTACCACGCCCTGCTCGTCGCGGCGCTGCCTGCGCCGCTGGGGCGGTTCGTGATGTTCAACCATCTGGCCGAAGATTTGCGACTGCCGGATCGTACCGGGGTGCGCCTCGACGCCGGGTTCGGCCACGAGGTTCAACATCGCTGGCCTGATCCGCTCAAGACATTTGTGCTCGAAGACGGACTGCCCGTCTGGACCTACGAATTGGGCGGTTGGGTTCTCGAGAAGCGCATCCTGCTGCCACACCACCAGAACACCGTCTACATTCGCTACCACTTACTGCGGTCAGACACCAGTCTGCGGCTTCGCCTGGCGCCGGCATTTCATTTTCGTCCGCACGAAGGCGCCTTGGACCATACGTCGGTACCCCGGTACCGACTGTCGGCGGACGGCGATCTGATCGAGCTGCATTCGCCTCTCACGCCCCCCTTGCGGATGCACCTGCTCGCCGAACGCGGCAGCCTGGTGCTCGACGGGGGCCACGAGCGCTCGGTGCAATACCCGGAAGAACGCCGCCGGGGTTATGAGCACCGCGATCGGCTGTATTGCCCCGGGTATTTTCGGGCCGACCTCGAACAAGGCCAAACGGTGGTGCTCCGGGCGTCGACCGAGCCTTGGGATCGACAGGACGAAATCGGTCCTGACGATACCTGGCGCGCCGAATCGCAGCGCCGCGAGGCATTGCTGGAACAGGCGCATCCCGCGGCCAGGCAAGGGCTGGCTCGCGAGCTTGTCCTGGCCGCGGATCAATTTCTGATCTTGCCGACGACGCGCGTCGCCGACGCGGCCTATGCGGCCGCTGCCGGCGATGAAATCCGTACCGTCATCGCCGGCTACCACTGGTTCACCGATTGGGGCCGCGACACGATGATCAGCCTCGAGGGGCTGACCCTCGCCACCGGCCGTGTGCACGAGGCCGGATGCATCCTGCGGACCTTTGCTCGCTATGTCCACGACGGGCTGATCCCGAATCTCTTTCCGGAAGGACAGCGCGAGGGGCTGTACAACACGGCCGACGCCTCGCTCTGGTTCGTGCATGCCCTGGCACGCTATCTGCGCGCCAGCCGCGAGCGGCGCACGTTGCAGCAGCTCTTGCCGGTGCTTTTGGAGATCGTTGAAAGCTACCGACAAGGAACTCGTTTCGGCATCCACGTCGATCCGGTGGATGGGCTACTGACCCAGGGACAAGACGGATATGCGCTGACCTGGATGGATGCCAAGGTGGCCGATTGGGTCGTCACCCCCCGGCGCGGCAAAACGGTTGAGCTGAATGCGCTGTGGTACAACGCCCTGTGCCTGTGCGAAGCCTGGATTCGCGAGGCGGGCGATCACGCGACGGCCGACGACTTGCGCGGCCGCGCCGACCAGGCAGTGGCGTCGTTTCAACGCAGGTTCTGGGATCCGGATCGACGTTGCTTGTACGATCTGGTCGATGGCGAAGACGGCGACGATCCCACGGTTCGTCCCAACCAGATCTTCGCCTTGTCGCTCGATCATCCGGTCCTGGCCCGCGAACATTGGGAGCCCGTGATCGAATGCGTCACGGCACAGCTGCTCACGCCGTTCGGTTTGCGCAGCCTGGCGCCCGGCCATCCGGATTATAAGGCCACCTACGACGGCGACCTCCGCGCCCGTGACGCGGCGTATCACCAAGGCACGGTCTGGACCTGGCCACTGGGCCATTTTGTCGACGCGTGGCTGCGCGTCTATCCGCAACGCCGCGCCGAAGCCCGGCGTTTTCTCCAGGCCCTCGATGATCACCTGAACGAGGCGTGCGTAGGGTCGATCAGCGAAATCTTCGATGCCGAGTCGCCGTTTGCGCCGCGCGGCTGTTGCGCGCAGGCCTGGAGCGTGGCCGAGGTGCTGCGCAGCTGGATCAACACTGCCTGAAGCTGGTTGAACCTGTCTGATTTCTGGAACTTCGCCCCGTCCCACGCACCCTGGCCGTATACCGCAGCCAGTCGCGTCGTCAGATCGCTTGCGTTGGGCCGTGGTCCGTTCCCGTTGGCTGCGAGTTGGGCGACGTGCGTTTTGATGTGCGGCGCCGACGGAGACCGGAACTGAATTGCCGCGAATAGACCTGCGTCAATTCCGCGCCAAAAAGCAGGATTTGTGCCGAATAGTAGATCCACACGATAAGCAGCACGAACGAGCCTGCGGCTCCGTAGGCCGAGGCCCAGGAACTGCGGCCCAAGTAGACGCCCAAGAGCGATTTGCCGATTGAAAACAGGATCGCCGTGATCAGCGCGCCGACCCACACGTCGCGCCACGCGACGCGCACGTCGGAGAGATAGCGGTAGACCAGTGCGAAGAGCCCCGTGAGTAGGACGAACGAAATGAGCATGTCGCTCCAAGGACCTGCAGCGACGAGGCCAGGCCACCAGTTCGCAAGATCGCCCCGAGCCACTTGGGCCAGCGTGCTCAGGGCCAGCGTGGACAACAGCATCGTGCCGGTGACCAGCACCATGGCCAGTCCGAGCAGTTTTCCCTTGACGAATTGCCAGACTGTTCCCGTCGCCGGCGGGGCGACTTCCCAGATGTGGTTGAGCGCGGCTCGCAACTCTGTAAACACGCTGCCGGCCGCAAACAACAAGACCCCCACGCTCAGCAACGCCGCCAACGAGCCCAGGCCCGGGCGATGCGCGTTGGCCAGAATCTGTTCGATTACCTCCGCGCCGTTCTGGCCAGCCAGTTCTTGCATCCGACCGACCAGCGCGCCTTGCGCGGCTGCTTCGCCATAGACGGTACCAGCGATGGCGACGGCAATCACCAACAAGGGAGCCAGCGACATCATGCTATAAAACGCCAGCACCGCTCCCCAGCGCGAGCATTCGTCGTCGATCCAGTCGAGAGATGCCGACTTCAAGAGTTGCCACAGCTTGCCGAACATGGCCGTCATTCTGCCACGCCGGCCAACTTGCGACCACCTCGACGTTGGGTTGCTCCGTGCCAACCTCGCGATTCACTTCCTGCTGAGACCTGCGGACCTGCGCGGTTTACCAGGGATCCCAGACTGATCGCTGTTGCACTGGAGCGAGCGTTAATCGATCATTCGTGAATACTTGTCGGGCTCGCGCCCGAAGGTAGAGGCTCGGCACACGCACTTGACGGGGCTAAACACGTTCTCTGGAACGGTTGCCGCATGGTCGAGTTTGGTCGCGGCGCAGCTGCAACACCTAGCGTCTATCAGCGACTCGTGGTCGCTGCGCTTGTGCTGGCGGCCCTGTACTTCGGGCGTGGCGTGTTGCTCCCGTTCGCGCTCGCGGTGCTGTTGGCGTTCGTGTTCTCGCCCTGGGTGCGGCGATTCGAGCGATGGGGCCTGCCGCGCGTGCCAGCGGTCGTCATCGTCACGGTACTGGTCGCCGCGGCCATCGCGTCGGCCTGCGCCGGGCTGGCGGGACAAGTCGTGTCGCTGTCGGGCGAGCTGCCCAAGTACCGCTCGACGATCGAACGTAAAATCCGTGCCGCGCAGGCCACGCTGCAGCCCACATTACGGCGGATCGAATCCTCGAGCCGCGACCTGGAGCGCGTGCTCGAAGGGCAACCGCCGGAGAGTAGTTCGAGCTCTGCGTCATCCCCCGAGACGGAGAGTGCTCCGGCACCGCGGGAATCTCGCCACGACGTCGTCGTGGCCGACCATCCTCTTCGCCCGGCATCCGCGCCGGCGCATCCGGACCTGGTCGCTAGTGGCGGCCGCATCGTCGGATTCATGACGGACTGGCTGGGACCCGTCTTGGCCCCGCTCGGTCAGGCCGTGCTGGTCGGCGTGTTCACCATCTTCTTGCTGGTTGAGCGCGAGGATCTGCGCAACCGGGTCATCGTGCTGCTGGGCGTGGACCAGGTTTCCGGTACGACTCAACTGCTCGACGAGGCGGTACGACGCGTCAGCCGGTACCTGAGAATGCAGCTCGTCGTCAACGTGAGCTACGGGATTGCCCTCGGCGCTTTGTGCTGGTTCGCCGGGGTGCCGAACTGGCTCCTCTGGGGAGCGCTGGGAGCAGTACTGAGATTCATCCCCTATTTGGGACCGATCGTTGCGGCCGGCTTGCCGCTGTTGATGGCTGTGGCCACAACCGAGGGCTGGACGTCGCTGACGATGCTTGCCGCCGGGATCGCCTTGATCGAGTTGATCTCGAACAACGTGTTGGAGCCCTGGCTCTACGGCAGCAGCGTGGGCGTGTCGCCCCTGGGAATCATTCTTTCAGCTTGTTTGTGGACGCTGATCTGGGGCACGCCGGGGCTGATCCTCGCTACGCCGCTGACCGCCTGCATCACGGTGCTCGCCCGTCATGTGCCGAGCCTGAAATTCCTCGTGACTCTCCTGGGCGACGAGGCCCCGTTGACCAAGACAGATCGGCTGTACCAGCGGCTCTTGGCTGGCGACGTGCATGAGTCGCTGCGCATCATCGCCGAGGCCCAGCGGGAAGAAGCGTCGCAGGATGCCGGGGAACCCGTGGCCGTCGAACAATTGCTCTTGGCGGTGCTTGGTCGGGCCGTGGCCGATCAGGAGACGGGCGCTGTCAATCGACGGCAAATGACCGACATGCTCGAAACCTTGGACGAAGTCACCGAGGAACTGGCCGACGAGATCTTGTCGGCCGCACCGGTCCCGCCTGCTGAACACCGCAAGGTCTTGTGCTTGCCGATTCGTGGCGCGGCACAAGCCGCGGCTGCACGGGTCACGGCCCTGGCGCTGCTACGGCTCGGCTGGAACGCGAAGGCCGACGACAAACATCTCCTGACCAGCGAACAGGCGATGTCCGCCAAGACAGAGGCCGCCTGGGCGTTGGTGATCGTGGCCGTCGGACCGCGGGCGCTGAAAACCGCCCGGTATTTATGGCGCCGCTTGGAAGCCCATGGCTCGGCCGACTCAATTCTCTTCACCGACGCGGTGTTGACCGCTGGTCAGCAGCCGCAAGATACGCAGGCGAAGCTGAGCAATGTGACTACGGTCGCGAGCGTCGGCGAACTTGATCGGGCTCTGCGCAGCCTGAGATTGCGAACAGCTACCGAAAGTACGCCGAGCACGTCGAATCTCCGGCTAGACACCGACTAACCCTCCGCCGGTACACAGCCATGTGCCGTGACAATTGGTCCGGGCTGGCAGGAGCGATCGCTCGAACAAGGACAACTAGCTCCGCGTCGGTGCTTGAACGCGGTTGGGGCGCACCGTCGCATCGGGAGCCGTCGTCGGCGGGTTTGTCGCTGCGGGCGGGTTTGTCGCTGCGGGCGGAGCGGCAACCGGCGGAGCGGGTGCATTTGCCACTGGAGTTGCTGGCGGCGCCGCGGGCTCCGGGACATTTGCAGGTGTCGGGGCAGGCGTCGTCGTTGCCGGTGGCACTGGAGCGATCTGCGACGGCACCGCCGCAGACGTGGCAAGATCGGCCACCGGCTCATCCACGGCGGATTCTATCTGGCTGGCGGCGATTTCCGTGCTCGATTCCACCACTTCGGCAAACTCAAGCTCCGTCGCCGTCGGCAGCCCGGCGGCCTCTTTCTTGCGCGGAATCTTGGCGACCGCGGCAAAGACGGCCAACGAGCAGGACCGCGCCGCGTAGCGCGTCTTGACCACTCCCGGCCGCACATGCGTCGTCGGCGTATAGGTGTCGAAGACGAAAGCCCAGCGCGAGCCCTGAGGCGGCGGCGGGAGCTTATAGTCGACAACCACCTTGTGGTCGGCGTTGAACAGCAGCAGCAAAGTCTGGCCCGAGATGGTTTCACCACGGTCGTTGACGTCGATGTGCTCGCCGCGCAACATGCAAGCCACACTACGGGTGTAGCCGGCTTGCCAGTCCGAGGTGGTCATCTTCTTGCCGTCGTTGCGGTACCAGAGGATGTCTTCCAACTCGTCGCCACGGTAGGAGCGATCGTGGAAGAACCGGCGGCGCTGCAGCGCCGGCTGACTGCGCCAGAAAGCGATCAACTGCCGGGTAAAGTCGAGCAATTGGCGCTGTTCCTCGGTCCAATTCCAATCGAGCCACGTCAGCTCGTTGTCCTGACAGTAGGCGTTGTTGTTGCCCTGCTGCGAATGGCTGAACTCGTCACCTGCCAGGAGCATGGGCACTCCCTGCGACAGCAGCAGCGTGGCCAGCATGCTCCGCTGTTTGCGCGCTCGGAGCTCGTTGACCGACGGGTCGTCCGTGGGGCCTTCGACCCCGCAGTTCCAGCTTTGATTGTCGTCGGCGCCGTCGCGGTTGCCTTCACCGTTGGCCTCGTTGTGCTTGTGGTCGTACGAGACCAGGTCGCGCATCGTGAAGCCGTCGTGGCAGGTGATGAAATTGATACTCGCGTGCGGGCGGCGGCTGTTCCAGGCATACAAATCGCTGCTGCCGCACAGCCGCGTGGCGAACTCGTCGAGCACGCCTGCGTCCCCTTTCCAAAAGCGGCGCATGCAATCGCGGTACTTGCCGTTCCATTCGGACCAGCCCACCGGGAAGTTGCCTACCTGGTATCCGCCGTCGCCCAGGTCCCAGGGCTCGGCGATCAGCTTGACTTGGGACAACACGGGGTCCTGGTGGATGATGTCGAAAAAAGCGCCCAGCTTGTCGACGGCATACAGCTCTCGGGCCAGCGTGCTCGCCAGGTCGAAGCGAAATCCGTCGACATGCATCTCCAGTACCCAGTAGCGCAGGCTGTCCATGATCAATTGCAGCACGCGCGGGTTCGTCATATGCAGCGTGTTGCCGCAGCCGGTGAAGTCCATGTAGTAACGCGGGTCGTCCGCCACGGTCCGGTAATAGGCCGCGTTGTCGATCCCACGGAACGACAACGTGGGGCCCAGGTGATTGCCCTCGGCCGTGTGGTTGTAGACCACGTCGAGAATCACCTCGATGCCGGCCGCATGGAGATTCCGAACCATCGTGCGAAATTGATTGACCGTCGAACTCGCCTCGGACGAACGGTACCGCTGGTCGGGGGCAAAAAACGCCAAGGTGTTATAGCCCCAGTAGTTCGACAATCCGCGTTCGATCAGATGGCGGTCGTCGATGCGATGATGCACCGGCAAGAGTTCGACGGCGGTGACGCCGAGCGAGCGGAGATAGCGGATCACCGTGTCGGTGCCGAGGGCCGCATAGGTGCCGCGCAGGTGCTCGGGAATTTCCGGGTGGAGTTTCGTGAATCCTTTGACGTGCAGCTCGTAGATCAGCGTCTGCTGCAAGGGCGTTCGCGGGGGCCGGTCATCGCCCCAGGTGAAGGCCGCGTCGACGACGGCCGCCAGCGGCGCCGAAGCGGCATTGTCGCGGTCGTCGAAGGAGAGATCCTCCTGAGGATCGCCGATCTTGTAGCCGAACATCTCGTCGCCCCAGCTCATCATCCGCACGATTTCCTTGGCGTACGGGTCGAGCAGGATCTTGTTCGCGTTGAAGCGATGCCCCTGGCGCGGCTCATAGGGGCCGTGGACGCGGTAGCCGTACGCTTGTCCCGGTCGTAGATCGGGAAAGTAGCCGTGCCAGACGAAATCGGTCTGTTCGCGCAATCGGATGCGCCGCGATTCCTGCTTCGCCGCGGGATCGTCGAACAGACACAATTCGATGCCGGTCGCGTTTTCCGAGTACACGGCGAAGTTCACCCCCATACCGTCCCAAGTGGCACCCAGGGGGTAGGGATAACCAGGCCAATGACGCAATCGGCTAAGACTCACGCGCTGACTCCTCTGCGATGCACCGACGGCGATGAACTCTCGCACGGTTCATCAGCTGCTGCTTCGACGGCACCGGACTCCCTTGCGAGCACGAACGATCCTACGTGTCTGCTGAATGATAGCCGGTTGGTCAATGCGCGCGGCTTCGCGCGCCAGCCATGGCCCTGAACCGTGATGCAGCGCAGTACGCCGTTGCGCGGCGATGGTGCCGTTTCGCCGGGGTTTTCGGCACGCGAGCTGCAGCATGGCATAAGCAGTCCGAATCTTGGGGCCAGCGCGCCGTTGCTGCGAATCAAGCACGGCCCAGAACATGTACAGCACACCGACAGGGGCAGCCCGGCAGCGGTCGTCGGCCTGGTTCGGCGCAGCGACGGGGTCGAGTCCGTGCTAATGGCCGGCCAGGCGCTCGTTCAAGGCTGCGGTGAGAAACGCATCCAACGCGCCCGCAAAGAGCTGGTCGAGCCGGTGTGTGGTTACCCCCGTCCGCAGGTCTTTGGCCGATTGATTGGGCTGCATCGTGTAGCGGCGCACGACGTCGAGGCTCGTGCCCTGCGCATCGCCCCGCTCGAGACGCCAGCGCTCGGAATGCAGCAGCTCGCGGGCGATCGCGTCGAGTTCGTCCGGATCGAGCCCGCTGTGCAGCGTGACGGTCTGCCCCTGCGCGTTGGTCGCCGTGGCGCGGCTGCGGTATCGCTTACAGCGCAGCCCGACGCCGCGCAGCATCGAGGTCGCCACGGCCGGCGGCCGGCGTTCGCCTGCCTCATCGTCCAGAATCGGAAGCACATGCACCTTGACGAAGCAGGCGTGCCGGGACGACTTGCCCCCGGCGCGCGCGACGAACTCATGCAACCCTTGCTCCGCGCGCAGCAAGCCGAACACCGCCACGCCCTCGATTTGCAGCACGACCTCTTGGCTGACGTCGGGAGCCAGGAGTTCCTCGTTGACGATCCGCACCTGGAACCCCTTGCGCACAGCCCAACCCGTATACATGTCCGCCAGTTTGCCGACGAAGTCGGCGTCGAGCGGTTCGGTCGCGGTGATCGCCACGAAGGCATCGCATCGATCGAGCCTTTCGGAGCAACGTAGTCCGTACATCAAGACTTCGCTGTGCACGGCATTGGCCAACAGCTCGCCGGCCAGTTGCCGTAGCCCGAGCTCGGTCGCCGACCGCTGAAGGCCTTCGTGCTTCTGCTCTAAGCGCGCCAGGCTCGAGCGCAAACCCTGCACCGCCTCGAGCATCTTCTCGACTCGATACAAGTCGCCCATCGCCTCGCGGGCGTCGGCCGGCTCGTCCCAGAAATCGACTTGCGTGGTGCGTGCCACCAAGGCGGCCTTGCGTTCGGCGAGCCCGCGGGCTTCGGCCTCGGCTTCCAGGTCGGCAACCGCTTGCCGCAAACGATCGAGCAGGCGGACGAGATCGGCACGCGTGAACTTGGCCGCCTTGCCGTCGGCGGGATTCGTCACGTGCACGACGTTCGTCAGGGCGTCGGTGCCACGGCTTTGCCGGTCGTGGATGACCTTCAAGCAGATGCGATCCCCCTGCGGGAACAATCGCAGCAGCGCGGGACGATTCTGCTCCGCGATTCCGGCGATCTCGCGGGCGATGGGCAACAAAGCCAGGCGTTCGACAGCGCGTTTGAGCGGCCGGGCTCCGTAAGCCGGATGGAACCCCGCATCGGCCAGGATGTCGATCACCCCGCGGTCGACATCGACGCGCAACTGCCGCCGCAGGATGCCGCTGCGCAAGAGCACCTCGCCCAGCTCGCGCTGTGCGAGAATTCGTACATGGTCGCGATTGAGCGGCGCGAAATGGACGATGCGATCGATGCGGTTGATCAATTCGGGCCGGAAGTGCGCCCGCATGGCCTCGCCAACCGCGTCCTCGAGGCGCGGCTCGCTTTGGCCAAAGCCGAACGAGCTGCCTTCGGAAATCTCGCTGCCGAGATTCGAAGTCAGAATGATGATCGACTGCGTAAAGTCCGTGGCCCGCCCCTGAACGTCGCTCAGCCGGCCGTCGTCGAACAACTGCAGCCACAGGTCAAAGATGTTGCTATGGGCCTTCTCGATCTCGTCGAACAGGATCAGCGAGAAAGGTTGCTCGCGCACGCTCTTGAGCAAGCTGCCACCTTGCAGCCCCGATGCGTGGCTCGCCTGGGGATTGCCAATCAGCTTTTCGAACGAGCTGAAATCTTTGAATTCCGACATGTCGTAGCGCAGCATCCGGTCGGCGCGCCCGAAGATGAACTCGGCCAGGGCCTTGGCCAGTTCGGTCTTGCCGACCCCGGTCGGACCGACGAAGAGCAGCACTCCTAAGGGCTTCTTCGGATCGGTCAAGCCGGCCTTGATCAAGGCAATCAGGTCGACGATCGTGTCGACCGCCTGATCTTGGCCGATCACCCGCGAGCGAAAATGATCGCGCACCTGGGTCAGATCGAGCGGCTGCGAATCGTCCAGCAACAGGCTCGGAATGCCGGTGAACGATTCGAGCGATTTGAGACAGTCCTGCATCGTCACCTGCTCGTAACGGGGGCGCTGCAACTGGCATTGCAGCGCCGCGCGCTTGGCGCTGACGATGTGATCGATCAGCCGCGCCGTGCCGCCGGGAGGCGACGAGCCCGGAAAATACAACCGGCCGTACTGGTCGACGGCCGTGAGCGCGTGCTCGTCCCACCGCAGCTCGAGGCCGAGTTCGGCATCCAATTCGCGATTGTGCCGCGCGAGCAGATGTTCGATCACTTTGCGCACGGCCTCGGGCGGCTGCGGAGCGATCCGCAGCGTACCGAACAACTTGCTGAACCACGGATGCGGTTCGATCGACTGGTGGTAGATCTCCTCGGTACATTCGCCGAACAGGACGATTTCGCCGCGCTCGATGGCGGGGGCCAGCGCCGCGGCGATGTTATCGGTCGATTCCGAAGCCTTGCCGGCGGTCAGCAGGTTGGCCAGGTCGGTGAAGTACACCGCGACGCGCTGCAAACGGCTGACTTTTCGCCGCAGTTCGTCAACCCGGGTTTGCCATTCGCCCAGGTAGCGTGTGCCCGCCATCAACAGCGAACACGACGTCTCCAGCACCGCCCACGGATCGGTCCGCTGGCCCAAGCGACGAAAAAACTCGTACAGGATCGCCGACTTCCCCGTGCCCGAAGGGCCCACCAGGATGGCCGAATTGAGCCGGGCGTGGTCGAAGTGATGCGCGAGAAAATCAAGCTCGGATTCGCGGCCACAGGCCAACGGCCCCGGCTCGCGCAGCAATTGGGGAGTAATGACCGTGCCAAAGGCCTGCAGCTCCGAGATCTCTGCGTCTGCCAGTGGCATCGGTAGGGGCGGCCCGTCCGGACAACGACAATTACTACGCTTGCAAACGGAAATTGTCGATTCCCGGCGCGGCGGCCGTCAAGCTGCATACGCCCAACGCATCAACGGCGCAAGGGCCAGGCTAGCGGGCCTCGGCAAAATCGCTCGGCCGCATGCCGCGGCGAAAACCGTTGAAGCGAAACGGCGTCGGCTCGTATGTTCCCACGAGCGAGACCTCGCTCCGCTCGGGAATCTGTTGCTCGAGACCCATGGCCCAATAGCAGGCGTTCACCAGCAGCCGCCGGACTCCCTCGCTGGCAAAATCCTGCGAAGCGCCCATCGTCGTCGTGAAGACACGCGCCGCCTTGCCTGCCGTGCCCGTATAGGTCTTGGTCCAGGCGATCGGCATCATCGGGCTGTTTTTTTTGCCCTCGACCGGCGGGTCGTCGGGCTGCATGCCTTGCAGCACCTGCCCCATGACCAGCGGCTGGCTGTCGCCGGGTAAGGGCAGCCGCACAGTGTAGACGTCGGATGGCCCCCAAATGTCGCCGTCGGCAATGCCGCGCAAGATCGGGTGGTCCTTCTGCAAAGGCACGATCAAGCCGCGCGTGCTTTCGACGCCGTGGTGCCCATGATGATTGACCCACGTTTCGCCCAGCACCTGTCTTCCGAAACCGCCGTCCCAGTCCTTGCTCTGCCAGCCATAGCGGGCATAAGGATCGTCGCCCTTGTTGTCGAAGGCGTGCGTCGCGGTGCGCAGGCCCACGATTGGCCGGCCCGACTCGATGTAGTCGACCAGTTCTTTCATCTGTGCGGCGGGCAGATGTCGAAACCTCGTGAACAGCACCAGCAGATCGGCCTCGCGTAGGGCTTCAAGTCCCGGAATGTTGCTTTGGTTCGGATCGATCGTGCCGTCCGCGTCGTTCATTGCGAACAACACGGTGCAGCGGAAGCCATGATGCTTGCTGAGGATTTTGCCGAGCTGCGGCAGCGTCTCTTCCGAGCGGTATTCCTCGTCGCCGCTGACTAGCACAACGTGTTGCCCCTGCCCCGGACCGTTGGCACCCTCGTAGACCACGCCGGGAGCCGTATCGGCCCCCATCGCCGCGCCGCTTCCGGCGAGCGCAGCCAGCGCGATGAGACCCCCGAACGTCTCCGGTAAGAATCGCTTCATGGCGAGCCCACTCCGGCCCAATAAGAGGTGCAAAAGCAAGAACGCCTAAGGTGTGCCGGTAGGCGCACGATCAGGCATGAATACCGGAGGTGGGACTTGAACCCACACAGCCTTGCGGCTACTGGATTTTGAATCCAGCGCGTCTGCCATTCCGCCACTCCGGCCCGAGGTGCGAGCCTACACTCTTGCGTGCGTGCCCCTCGGTTGTCAACCAGCCGAAAATCCCCGCAAAAAGTGGTCACACCAGCACGCGGGCCACAACGACGATGTGTTGTCCGCGGGCGACGGGGAGACCCCAGGCCTGGGCCAGCACCACGCCATCGACCCCCGCCACGGCTGGCCAGGGCTCGGCGTCGATGTGGTCGAAATCGTGCAACAGTCCCACCGTCTGTCCGCGGCGCACGTTCTGGCCGCAGTCGACCAGCGGCTCGTAGTGGCCCTGAAACGGCGCACACACAAAACAGTCTCGATCGACCATCGCGACCTTGCGTTGCGTCCCGGCGGCATGATGGGCGATCGGTTCGATCGATCCGCGCAGCTGACCGTGGCGTATGGCCGCCGCCAGCACGCCTTGCCGGCCGTACATGACGCCCTCACGGTTGACGGCACGGCCCCAGCCCAATTCGGTGCCGACGGTGATCTTGCCCAGCCGCTCGGCCTCGCTCGGCAACAGCCCAGGCGTCAGGTTCTGGTAGACCATCAACAACGGCGTACCGAACCAGCGGGCCGTCTCTTCGATTTCGTGGCTCAGCACCGCGTCGTCGAGCGGATGAAAATTCGCGCACAGGCCAAACCGTGCCACGTCGCCGCCTGAATGCAAGTCGAGCACGACATGGACGCGCGGCCAGACGTGTTGGCGCACAAAGGCCGCGATTCGATGCGTGATGCCGGCCAGTGCCGGAGTGATGCCGGCCCCCTCGACGAAAGCCCGGTTCAGGTTCACGCCGTCGTCGGCCTGGCTTTCGCGCGTCCCGGTCCAGAAGGCCGACGGATTGAGCACCGGCACGAGAATGATTCGCCCGAGCACTGCTTCCAGCTCGATCTCGCGCAGCAGATGCTTGAGCGCCACCGGACCTTCGTACTCGTTGCCGTGATTCGAACCGAACGCGACGAGCCCGCGCCCGGCTTGCGCCTGTGGGCCGACAAACACGGTCAGCGGGATCAAGTGATCGCCCCAGATGCTGTCGTGTTCCAAGGCCACGAAATAGTCGCGGCGGCCCGGACTATCAAGGTCGAGCTGCTCGGGGCGGACTGCCAGGCGCGCCATGATCAAAGTCACTCCCTGGTAAACGAGTGTGAAGCACCGTCAGCAGACCTTAACGCCTGCAAGCCCGTCAGGGAATCGCCGTGCCCTGCCCCGGACGTGAATGCTCGCGCTGGATCGGATATCCTGGGCCATTCCGGATTCCGACTTGGTTCCTTGCAGCCGCACCTCGAGGATGATTTCCATGCGAACGCGACAAGTAATTTCCGCCCTCTGGGCCGTGGCCTTGGTCTCGGTTGGGATCTCGGCTCGTGCCGAAGACGGCTTCGGCCTGATCGAGCGCGTCGATCCTCGGGTCGACCAGCTCATTCCGGCCGACACTAAGCTGGAAAAGCTCGCCGAGGGCTTCGAATGGACCGAGGGGCCCGTCTGGGTGCCCCAGCAGCAGATGCTGCTCTTCTCGGACATCCCCAACAACGTGATCAACCGTTGGAAAGAAGGCGCGGGCGTCACGGCGTTCTTCAAGCCAGCCGGTTATACCGGCACCGCCGCCCGCGGTGGCGAACCCGGCTCGAACGGCCTGCAGCTCGACCCGCAGGGCCGCCTGACGATGTGCGAACACGGTGACCGTCGCGTCACGCGGCTCGAGCCCCTGGCCTCGAACGGCAAAAAAGTCGTGCTGGCCGATCGCTTCGAGGGTAAACGCTTCAACAGCCCGAACGACCTCGTGTTCGATCGGGCCGGCAACCTGTATTTCACCGATCCTCCGTATGGACTTCCGCAAGGCAAAGACGACCCCGCGCGCGAGCTGGACTTCTGCGGCGTCTACCGCTTGAGCAAGGACGGCAAACTCACCTTGCTCACCAAGCAGATGACCTTTCCGAACGGGATCGGCCTCTCGCCGGACGAAAAGACCCTGTACGTGGCCCAGTCAGATCCGGACGCTGCGATCTGGATGGCCTTCGAGCTGCGCGCCGACGGCACCTTGGGCGCGGGACGAAAACTGCATGACACCACGCAGTGGGTGGGCAAACGCAAGGGGCTGCCCGACGGGTTATCGGTCGACACCCACGGCAACCTGTTTGCCACCGGGCCCGGCGGCGTGTTGATCCTGAGCCCCAAAGGTGAGTACCTCGGCCGGATCGAGACAGGCGAGGCCACGGCCAACTGCTGTTTTGGCGGCGACGGGACGACGCTGTACATCACGGCCGACATGTACTTGTGCCGCATCAAGACGGCCACCAAAGGCCTTGGTTTCTAACGGGGCAGTTCTCTGCCAGTTTTGATTTCTTTTCCTCTCATTGAGCGTCCTCCATGCCCAAGCTATCGGTTGAAGGTGTCGGCGAGTTTCAAGTGCCCGCAGGCAAGCGGCTGGCGCTCGCCCTGCCGGACGAGGCCGGGATTGACCAATTGCACGCCTGTGGAGGAAACTCCCGTTGTACGACCTGTCGCGTCGAGTTTCTCTCGGGAGAACCAACAAAAATGACCGAAGCAGAGAAACAGGCCCTGTCTGCCAGAGGGTTGTCGGGAGTTCGTCTCAGTTGTCAGATTCTTTGTGAGGGAGACATGACTCTTCGTGCCACAAGTCGTCTGGAGGGAAGTGGACGAAAAGATTGTGGAAGCCTTCCCTCACCAGAACTTCAACCCCAACCT
>JAIBBZ010000046.1 GCA_019694435.1 Pirellulales bacterium | reverse complement strand
ATCTCGACCCGGCGGCCTTAGACAGCCTGTCGCACGTCCTTAATGTCCAAGATAACTGACGGGCACTGCCCGCCACTTACCGATTCGGTAACCCCCTTTGACCGAACGCCAGTTTCGAGGGCCAGCCAGACGCCAGTACCGCCGCGAATGCCTCAGGAAGTAGGCCGCTTCGCACGCGGGTCGCTCGATTCAACGACCGCTCAACGCTCGTAGCAAGGAAGTTCACGGATGTTGACGCTTCAACTCACACGGCCCCGGGCCGTGCGCATGGCCCTATTCACGGCACTGGCCGCGGGCGCGCTCGTTCGCGCCGCGGTTGCACAATCGCCGCTGGAAGATGCGGCCCATGGCCCCGACGCACAGCTCGCACGGCAGCCGCTGGTCGTGAACCTGCAGAATGCCAGCGAACGGCTCGAGATGACGGTCAATACCAGCCGCATCCTGACGCTCGATCAGAAGATCCCGAAGGCCCAGGTGAACAACCCGGAGGTCCTCGAGATCACGCCGCTGTCGCCCAACCAGGTGCAGGTCCTGGCCAAGAAGCCCGGCGTGACGCAGGTCAATCTCTGGGACGAGAACGACGGCATTCACACGGTCGACGTGATCGTGTTCGGCGACGCGCAAGAGCTGCAAATGGTGCTGCAAACACAGTTCCCCAAGAGCACGCTGCGCGTGATTCCTCTGTCGAACAGCGTGATTGTCTCCGGCTACGTCGATCGCCCTGACATCGTCAACCGCGTCATTCAGATCGCCGAGGATTATCACCCGAAGGTGATCAACAACATCGCCGTCGGCGGGGTGCAACAGGTCTTGCTGCACGTCAAGGTGATGGAAGTCTCTCGCACCAAGCTGCGCACCTTGGGTGTGGATTTCGCCGAGATCAACGCGAACGACTTCGTCGTGTCGGGCATCAGCGGCGTGCTCAACGGCTTCTCCGCAGCGACGCAAACCGTCAAGACAACCGGCGGCGAGACGCTCACCTTGGGCGTCGTCAACGGCGGCAACTCGTTCTTCGGGTTCCTCGAGGCCTTGCGCGAAAACAACTTGCTCAAGGTCATGGCCGAGCCCAACCTGGTGACGATCAGCGGCCGGCCTTCGTCGTTCAACGTCGGCGGCGAATTCCCGATCCTGGTACCGCAGAGCCTGGGTACGGTCTCGATTCAATACAAGAAATACGGCACGCAGTTGGACTTCGTGCCGATCGTGCTGGGCAACGGCCGCATCCGACTCGAGGTGCGCCCGCGCGTGAGCGAAATCGACAATACCCGCAGCGTGGTGATCAACGAAATCGCCATCCCGGGTCTGCGTGTCCGCGAAGTCGAGACGGGCGTCGAGATGCGGGCCGGGCAAACCCTGGCCATTGCCGGCTTGGTGCAGTTGCGTACCGAAGGCCGCAGCCGCGGGTTGCCTTATCTGGCGGACCTCCCCTATGTCGGGGCCATGTTTCGCCGCAACAGCTCGACGACGAACGAAATCGAGTTGCTGATCATGGTCACGCCCGAACTGGTCGACGCGATGGAGCCGCACCAGGTTCCGCCCGGCGGCCCCGGCTATGACACCTGCGCCCCGAGCGATTGCGAGCTGTACTGGAAGGGCATGATCGAAGTGCCGTGTTGTGCCGATGGCCGTTGTGGCCACTGTGCCCATTGCCTCAACGGCGATGCCAGCAGCGGCATGGGCGTGCCGATTACCTCTCCGGGCTACGGGCCGGGCAGCGTCGAAGGGATGATGACGCCGGGCGAAATGACGCCGACCCCGATGACGGCGCCAGAAACCGTGCCGCCGAGCGCCCCGATGCCGACGGATCCCTCGACCGAAGGTCCGATGGCCTCAGCGCCGCGGCGTGGTGCGGCGCCGGCACGTCGCTATGTGGGGAATCTGCCCGTCAACCCGAACGCTCCGCCGGCACCCGCGCCCGCGTTGCAAGTCCCGCGGATGACGGTCCCGGATAGTGCGTCGGCCGCACCGCTGCCCACCGCTGCGCCGCTGCCACCGCAACCGGGAGCCATGGCGACGCGGCCGCCGGTTGTGGCGGAACGTCCGAACTATTATCCCGCGATCCCCCGTCAAAATCGTCCGGCGCCGCAAAGTCCGACCTCGGCGGCGCCCGCCACTAGCGGGGGCGCGCTGCCAGCGGCGCCGGAACCGCCCAAGTTTATCGGTCCGATTGGCTACGACTTCGAATAACTCGCCGTGATCTCCGGCGGGTGGGCCAATCGCGACCTAGAAATTTATTGAGGGCAACAAGGCAGGCGCGTAGTGCCAGAGCGGCGCTGCGCACCGTGGTGCCTGGTCGAGAAACAAGGCGGCAGGGTGCCCCAGGCACCCCTGGTCGGACGATCGAGTTCTATGAAGCACGTCCTGCGATTGGCGATCGTCGATCCGAACGACGGCTCGCGCGAGTCACTCAAGTCGATGCTCTTGGGCATGGACATGATCTGGCTCGAGGCTGAATGCTCGCGCTACGAGTTCTTCGCCGACGTCATCGCGCAGACGCAGCCCGATATCGGCGTCGTCTCGCTCGACAAAGATGCCGACAAGGCGCTCGAACTGGTCGATCGCTTGAACGCAACCGCGCCGAATTGCAGCATCCTGGTGCTGAGCAGCTCGACCGATGGCAACCTGATTCTCCGAGCCATGCGGGCCGGGGCCAAGGAATTCATTTCGCTGCCGATTCATCTCGAGGACCTCATTGGTGCCTTGGAACGGATCAGCGATCGGCGCTACGGTGGCGGAGGCAAGAGCCGTGCCTCGAACGTGATCGCCGTGTGCGGCGCGACGGGGGGCGTAGGCTCGACGAGCCTGGCCGTGAACCTCGGCTGCGTGCTGGCCCGCGATACCCAAAACTCGGTCGCCCTGGTCGATCTCGACCTCAGCCTGGGCGATGCCGACGTGTTTCTCGACACGATTCCCGATTACACGCTGCTCGACGTCGCCCAGAACGTCACGCGGCTCGATTTCACGCTGCTGAAGCGCTCGCTCACCCGGCATGGGTCCGGCCTGTACCTGTTGCCGCGGCCCGTGCAGATGGAAGACGCGGCGCTGATCACCCCTGACGATTTTCAGCGTGCAGTGGGCCTGTTACGGGCCACGTTCACGCACCTGATTTTCGACTTGTCGAAGAGCTATTCGGCGCTCGACTGGGTGTCGCTCGAGCTGGCCGACCACATCCTGCTGGTCACGCAGCTGGATCTGCCTTGCCTGCGGAACGTCGTCCGGTTGATGGTCTCGCTGAACGAGCACCACAACGTGGCCGACAAGGTGAAGATCGTCGTCAACCGCATGGGCCTCGACAGCGGGCAGATCAGCATCAAAAAGGCGCAAGACACGATCGGCCGCGAGATCTACTGGCAGCTTCCCAACGACTATCGCACCATGGTCGACGTGCGCAACAACGGCGTACCGCTGATCGAGCAGGCTCCCAAGGCGAAGATCACGCAGTCGATCATGCAACTGGCGGATTCTCTCGGCGGCGCAGGCCCGAGCGCGGCAGGCACAGAGCCGGCCGCCGCGAACAAATCGCTCTCCGGGCGGCTGCGCAATTTCTGGCCGGGCACAAAACCGCCCGCGCCCGCGCCACCGGCGCAGAAGTAACGCGCCTCGCGCAACGGCCCCCCCTGTCGTCTGCCCCGCGTGTGGCGTTTTCGCCACACCTTCTGAGGGCGATCACGACGCCGTGTCATTTCGCCACCTCGTGAGCCTGGGATCGGCTATCCGTGAGCTATGTTTGCGCGGTGCCAGGTCGGACTGCCAGGCACATGCTGCGCTTGCGCGGCCTCGACGGCCGTCGGCAGGTGTGGATATCAGCAACCGGGTGGCGCTCTGGCGCAGGCCCGACAACGGAGCAGTTTGGGGAGCAAGGTTCGAACATGGCGAAGCAAGTCGTCGCAACACGGCCGTCGGCGGGCGCCTCGGAAAACGAATTTGAGGATCTGAAGCGCAAGATCCACGGCAAGCTCGTCGACAAGCTCGATTTGTCGCGCGTCGGCGATCTGGCGGGCGACACGCTGCGCCGCGAAATCCGGCTGGTGGTCGAGCACTTGTGCGACACGGAAGGCACGCTGCTCAATCGCAGCGAACGCGAGCGCCTGATCGAAGAGGTGCTCGACGAAACGTTCGGTCTGGGCCCGCTCGAGGCGCTCCTCAAGGACCCGACGATCAGCGATATCTTGATCAACGGCCCGAAGAAGGTCTACGTCGAGCGTCGCGGCAAGATGGAACGGACCGGCGTCCAGTTCCGCGACAACGGCCACCTGCTGCAAATCATCGATCGCATCGTGTCCCGAGTCGGCCGGCGCGTCGATGAAACGTGCCCGATGGTCGATGCCCGCCTGCAAGACGGCTCGCGCGTCAACGCGATCATTCCGCCCCTGGCGCTCGACGGGGCCTCGATGTCGATTCGCCGCTTCGGCGCCAACCCGCTCAAGCTGGAAGACCTGTTGAATTTCAAGGCGCTGACGCCGGAAATGGTGATGCTGCTCGAGGGCGCGATCAAGGCCCGGCTCAATATGATCATCGCCGGTGGTACCGGTTCCGGTAAGACGACGCTGCTCAACACGCTGTCGAGCTTCATCCCACCGACGGACCGCATCATCACGATCGAGGACGCGGCCGAATTGCAATTGCAGCAGGACCACGTGGTCCGGCTCGAGACCCGGCCGCCGAACATCGAAGGCAAGGGCGCCATCACGGCCACCGACCTGGTGCGCAACGCCCTGCGTATGCGTCCCGAGCGGATCATCATCGGCGAATGCCGCGGTCCGGAAACGCTCGACATGCTGCAGGCCATGAATACGGGCCACGAAGGATCGTTGACGACGATCCACGCCAACACCCCGCGCGACGCCCTGGCGCGTATCGAGACGATGATCACGATGGCCGGCTTCGAGCTGCCGCTCAAGGCGATGCGCCAGCAGATCGCCAGCGCCGTCGACGTGATCATTCAGGCCAACCGCCTGCAAGGCGGCAAGCGCCGGGTCACACACATCACCGAGGTGGTGGGGATGGAACAGGACACCATCGTGATGCAGGACATCTATCACTATGTGCAGACCGGCATCGACGAGGGCGGCGTGGCCCTAGGCCGGTTCGAGTCGACGGGCATCCGTCCCACGTTCATGGACCGGCTCGAGGCCGCGGGCGTGCGGCTGCCGGCCAGCGCGTTCCGGCAGCGAACGATGATGGAAGCCTAGACCCGCGCGGGCACCGCGAGAAACACACGACCCCCTGGTACCGAGCGTAACGATGAGCCCCTTGATGATTTCGATCGCCGCATTCGTCGGCGTTTCGGCCCTGGTCGGGGCCGTGGCGGTCATGCTGCGCGAACGGACCGACGGCCGCACCGAGGACCGTCTCGACTTGTTCGCGGCCGCCGGCGGCAAAGGCGCGCGCAAGGAGCAGAAGGAAACAGTTCTGCTCGAGCCGCTCGACGACCACGAGTCGGCGCTCGATCAATTTCTCAACGAGCACTTCAATCTGACGCGGCTGTTCGAACAGGCCGATACGTCGCTCAAGCCGGCGACGTTTTTCCTGATCTCGGCGATTTTCGGTGGGCTCGGCGGCGCGGTCGCCGCGTATTTTTCGCCGCTGGCCATGGTGCCGGTGATCGCGATCCTGATGGGTCTGCTGCCGCTGATGTGGCTGCTGTTCCGCCGGTCCCGGCGGTTGAAGGCCTTTGCCGCACAGTTGCCCGATGCCTTGGAACTGATCGCCCGCGCCCTCCGCGCCGGGCACAGCCTCGCGGCGGGATTTCACCTCGTGCAGGACGAAATGCCCAGCCCGATTGCCGGCGAGTTTGGCCGGGTGTTCGAAGAACAGAATCTCGGCGTGCCTTTCGAAGAATCGCTCGAGGCACTGTCGACGCGGATTCCCAACACCGACCTGCGGTTCTTCACCACCGCGATCATTCTGCAACGTCAGACGGGTGGCGATCTTGCCGAAATCCTCGACAAGATCGGCCACTTGATTCGCGAGCGCTTTCGCATCTGGGGCCAGGTGCAGGCGCTCACCGGCGAAGGCCGGCTCTCGGGCATCGTGCTCCTCGGATTGCCGCCGGTGCTGTTCCTGGCCGTTTATCACCTCAATCCGACCTACGTGATGGTGCTGTTCACCGACCCGATGGGCAAGCAAATGCTCGCCGGCGGCGTCGTCATGCAGATCCTCGGGGCGCTGGTGATTCGCAAGATCATTAACATCAAAGTGTGAGCCTGCTGGCCATGTTTGCTGACCTGATCAATTTTGAGGAGCTGCTGCCGCTGGCCATCTTTGGCATGTTTGCGGCAGCGGCATGGTGGACGCTGGAATTGCTGGCCAACGGCCGCAATCGCGCCGACGAACGGCTCGACGAGATCAAGAACCCGGCGTTGCGCCGCGGCGCCAGCCAGCCCAAGAGCGACGCGAACGCCATGACGCGGGTGTTCGAAAAGGCGTCGCCCGCGCTGGCCAAGCCGCTCAAGCCGACCGACGAGCTCGAAGCGAGCAAACTCAAGATCAAGCTGGCCAACGCCGGCTTCCGCGGCGAGTCGGCGGTGTCGATCTTTCTCGGGCTGAAGTTCCTGGGGCTGATCGTGGGCCTGGCCGCTGGCACGCCGCTGATGCTCAGCATCCACGGCATGACCCAGAAGGGGTTGATGTACTCGATGTTCTGCGCCGGCGGGTTGTTCTATCTGCCCGACCTCGTGCGGCTCTTCATCGCCAAGCAGCGGCAAGACGCCATCTTTCTCGGCCTACCCGACGCGCTCGACCTGATGGTCGTCTGCGTCGAGGCCGGCTTGGGTCTCGACCAGGCCATGCGCAAGGTGAGCGACGAGATGCGCAAGAGCTGCCGCGTGATCAGCCAGGAGTTCGGCCTGTCGAACCTGCATTTGCAGATGGGCCGGCAGCGCTCCGAGGTGTTGCACGAACTGGGCGTCCGGACCGGCGTCGACGATCTCCGCTCGCTGGCCGCGATCTTGATCCAGGCCGACAAGTTCGGCTCGAGCATCGCCCAGGCCTTGCGCGTGCAGAGCGATTCGATGCGGACGCGGCGCCGGCAATTGGCCGAGGAACGGGCCGCCAAGACGGCCGTGAAACTGATTTTCCCGTTGGTGATCTTCATTTTCCCCGGCATCTTCGTGGTGCTCGTCGGCCCGGCGGCCATCACGATGATGCGCGAGATGTTCCCGAAGATGAGTGGCAACTGATCGCACGGTATGCTGGCACGCCGGCGCGGGTAGTAAGGCTTTCGCGATCGTCAAAGTCGCGGATGCTAGCTGCCAAAACCGCTCCGGAAGGGCCGCTCGGGCGTCGAGGCAGGTATCAAGTGGCCGCAGTCCCGGCGCGTGCTCATCCGATAAGACTTACACACGCCCCCGCGCCGACGGGACCAAGGAGGTTCGCGCACGGGCGGGGCATTGGCGGGCAAGCCCTGCGAAGGATCACTGGCATGCGAAGCATCGGATGCGTCACGCTGCTGGCCGTGTTGTGCTGCTCGAGTTTGGCCGAGGCCAACCCCTGGCGCAACTTCTGGGCGACCTGCAAGGCCAACCAATGCTGGCCCGCGCCGTACAACTACGCCGATCGCACGGCCGCGACGATGCCGTTTGCGATCATGGTCGAAAACGGCTGGCGGATGCAGAACATGCTGGGCGAATACCATTTCCGCCCCGATGACCAGCAGTTGACCGAGGCTGGCCGATTGAAGGTCTATTGGATCGCCGTCGAGGGCCCCGCCGCGCACCGCACGGTGTTTGTCCCGCGGGCGGCCACTCCGGAAATCACCCAGATGCGGATGGCGGCGGTCCGCTCGTCGCTCGAAGGCATGCACCTCGATTTCGCCTTCGACGTGCAGGAAACAGGCCTGGCGCCGCCTGCCTGGCCGGCCGACTACATCGACTCGATCGAACGCAAATACCGGGAAACCACGCCCCAACCGCGGCTGCCAAAGTTCGAGAACGCGGGGAGTGTTCAGTAGCGCACCAGGAAGCGGTCTCGGCAGGATGTCGAACGAGCCCCCTGCGTCGCCCGGCGAACGCCGGCACGCGGTGCTAACCTGCCGAGGACCGACTCATGAGTCCTGTGCTGTGCGACCCCAAGTCGCGCGTCGTGGATTTCGAAAGCGAAGTCGCGCCGCGCAAACGTAGCCGCGCTGCCGTCGGCCTGCTGCTGTGGACGTTGCTGGCCGCGACGCCCCTGGTCATCACCGACGGCGATCGCATTGCCGCTCATTGGCTGCGCGAGCGCATCTTGCAGACGCCCTCGGTGGTCGCGGCTCAGGAGGTGGCCGAGCCTGCGACGAGCCTCCTGACGGGCAACTCCAAGCCGCTGCAGTCGCTCATCAACCGGCAGCGCGCCTCGCGGATTATCATTTTCTCGAGCCTGGGGATTTGCCTGGGCCTGTACCTGATGCTGCGCGAGTAGCCGGGGTCGCAGCTGGGTGTCGCAGTGGCGGCCGGCCGGTGCCGGCATGCTGCCAGCTAGCGGGGCCAGGTAAACGGCTTGTGACGATTCTGATGGAGGCCCACGCACAAGTGGGCCGATGTCAAGACAGGAGAGCAGGAACTCTCCAGCCGCGCCCGCCGGCCGGCGGCAGTTCCCGGGTCGATCTCGCGATCGCGCCGGATGCCAGCCGGATCCTCTGCCGGGCCGCGACATTCAGGCAGGGAGGCAAGTCGTGTTCCAAGCTCATTCGTTGCGCCGTGCAGTGCTGATCGCGGTCGCCGCGGGTTTCTTCGCTCCTACGCAGGCACCGGCGCAGGGTTTCTCCTGGTTCAAGAAGAAGTCGGCCAACAGCGTCGACGTCGACGCGCGCCAGGACGTGTTCAGCGATCAAGCGAGCGATAACGGCAGTCGATCGTCGGCCTTCGGCTCCAGCGGCACGAAACAGCCCAGCGCGTTTCGCCGGTTTACGACCAAGGTGAGCGACGGCACGAAAAGCGCGACGTCGCGCATGTCGAGTATGTTCAAGCGCGACAAGGGCCCGAGCCAGAACCCGTTCAACCAAGACGCGCAAGTCGCTGAAAACGACCCCGTGGCCTTGTCGACGCCGGCCAAGCCTTCGGCCAGCTTCTATCTCTCGGTGGCGCAGATGCACGAGCGCACGGGCAACCTGGCCGGCGCCGAGCAGTTCTATCAAAAGGCCCTGGCGCTCGAACCCAAGAACCTGCAGGTGCTGCTCGACTATGCCCACATGAAAGATCGCGCAGGCAGCCTGCCCGAGGCCGCAGAACTGTATCGCACCGCGATCAAGTACCATCCGAAATCGGCCAGCGCTCACAACGACCTGGGCATCTGCCTGGCGCGACAAGACTCGCTGTTGGACGCGATGGAATCGATCAACGAGGCCATTCGTCTCGATCCGCAGCGCAAGCTGTATCGCAACAACCTGGCCAAGGTGCTCGTCAAGGCGAACCGGCCGCAGGACGCGATGGCGCAGCTCGCGGCGGTCCACCCGCCGGCCATCGCCCACTACAACATGGGCTATCTGCTTTACGAACAGCAGAATCTCACCGGCGCCGAGTTTCACTTCGGCCAGGCGCTGGCGGCCGATCCGCAATTCGCCGCCGCGCGGCAATGGTGCGATCAGCTCGCCGCGATGCGCGGCGGTCAGGGCCCCCTGGGCCCGGCCGGCCATCCCGAAGTGGCGCGACGCCTGCAACCGCCGACGACGCAGGTTGCGCCGGTTGTGCCGGCATCGCCCTATGGGTCGGCCGGCGAGAATATCAACGTGCCGCTCCCCCCGGGTGTGCCGCAGTAGTTTTTGCGGCCATCGGGCAGGCATTTGTAGGTCTTCGCAGGCTGCCCAATCGTTGCGGGCCGACGCGGGAAGCGACTACGATGGAGGACTCCGAGGATTCGCCTCGGTGTTCGTCCCCTCGTTAGGCGCCGCGCGCCGGGAAAGCGCATCGAGTGAGCTTGGCGACGCAGGCAACTGCTCCCCCCACCGCATCGTCCGCGGCCGTATCGGGAGCTGCGCGGGGCGTAGCCGTCCTGTTGGCCGGCTTACTGGTGGTCGCAGCCACGCTGGCCGCATTCTGGCCGGTCTCCGGCGCGGGTTTCCTATCGTGGCGCGATGGCGAACGCGTGCTCGATTCGGCCTTGGTCCAAACCCGGTCGTTCGACCGGATTTGGAGCGAGCCGGTTCAGAGCCGTTATCTGCCGGTCGCCGTGTCATGGTGGGCTTTGTTGTCGCCTGGATCGGCCAGCGCCGCACCAGCGCCGCCCGGCGCCTCGGCACCGGTCCCCGCCGCGCCGAAATGGATCGCGCCCTCTTCACGGCAGTTTCATCAGGCCCAGCTCGTGCTGGCGGCACTGTGCGCTTGGCTGGCGTTTTGGATCTTTTACCGTGTGACCAGGCACGTCGCAGCGGCGACTGCCGCGGCCATCGTCTTTGCTGTCCATCCTTGGCAGGTCGAGCCGGTCGCGTGGGTCTCGCAAGCGCCGCAGATGCTGGGGCTCTTGTTGGGGCTGGCGGCGCTGGCTCTGTATTTCACGTTGGCCACCTCCCGTGTTGACACTCCCCAAGCCGGCCGACGCAATAGCTCGGTGCAGCCGCTGGGTTATCTGGCCGCAACGCTGTTTTATGCATTGGCATTGCTGGCCGATCCGCTTGCGTTGCTCACTCCGCTGTTCGCCTGGGTGATCGATTGGGGCTGGGTGCGACCGCGCGAGCGCAAGGCGCCGGTCCCGATGCGCTGGGCCTTGCTGGTGCTGTGGCTGTTTCTGGGGGGCATGGCGCTCGTGCAGATTCGCTTTGCCCTGCCGCGCCCTGCCGTTGCGACAGTCAGTTGGACCGAAGTGTTCGCCGCCTGGCCCTGGCTGAGCATCGGCGCGTTGAGCGTCGCTGTGATCCTGATTGCCAGTGCCTGGTTGGGCCGGGTCGATCGCACCCTCACGGCTTGTGGCCTGCTCATCGTGGCCCTGCTTCCCGCGGCGGGCGTTTGGCCTGGGATGGTCGAAGCCGGATTGACCGCACCCGTAACCGTCTGGGCGCTCCTGGGACCGGCCATGGCCTTGGCCGGTGCATTGAGTCTTTGCGAACGGTCCGGCGGCTATGCGCTGGCCGCGGTCTTGGCGGGTATCTTGCTGGTCACCAGTCATGTCGAGGCGAGCAGCTGGACGAGCGATGCGTCGCTGGCCGCGCGTCTCGAACGACAGAATCCCCGCAGTCCTCTGGCGTCGCTGTTGCGGGCCCGTGCGGCATCGGCCCAAGGCGAGACGGTCACGGCCCAGTCGGCGCTGACCGAGGCGCTCGAGCGCGATCCCAATTTTGTGGCCGCGATGGTCGAGCGCGGTTCATTGAGCCTGGCGGCCGGAGACAAGGCCGCGGCCGAGTCTGTTTTTGCGGCGGCATTGAAGCTTGCCCCCGACGAAGTCGCGGCGCTCGACGGTTACGGGCAATCGTTGTCTGGCTCGATCCGCGGCCACGATGCGATTGCGGCGTTTCGTCGGGCATTGAAGTTCGATCCGCACCGCGCCGAGACGCATCTGCATCTGGGCCATGCGCTGCTGCACAATGGCGATACCCAGGGCGCGCTGGCCAGCTTCGAGACGGCGCTGTCGCTACGCCCCGGCTCGGCCGCGGCCTATTTGGGCCTGGCGATGGCCAATTCGCGGTTTCCGGAACAGGATCGTGAGGCCATCTACCGTTCGATCGATAACGCCCAGAAGGCGCTGCAAGTCAATCCGCAGCTGGCCGAGGCCCGGGCCCTGCTGATCGCCGGCCATCGGCGCTTGAGCGAATTGCTGTCGGCCGAAGGCCAAACCGCCGCCGCGGAAGAAGAACTGCAAGCGATCCTGCAGATTGCCCCGGACGAATTCGAGACGCTATGCACGCTGGGAAACCTGCTGCTGACTCAGCAGCGATACGCCGAAGCCGAGGCGCGATTCAAGGGATCGCTCGGCGTGCAGCCTTCGCATCTCGAGTCGCGCTACGGCCTGGGGATCGCCTACTGGTCGCTCAACAATCCGGCCGAAGCCGAGGCCTGTTTCCGCGAGGTGCTTGCCGCTCGCCCGAATCATCCCGGTTCGCTCTATCAGTTGGCACTGATCCAATCCTCGAATGGCCGGATCGCCGAGGCCCTTGCCGGGTACCGCGCGGCCTTGGCTGAGAAAGATCATTTTGCACGTTGGCCGTCGGCGGCGAACAACCTGGCTTGGATCTTGGCGACCTGCGAGGACGAGCAATATCGCAACGGCGAAGAAGCCGTGATGTGGGCGAAACAGGTGTTCGACCTGTACCTGCAGCAGCAACCGCCCGATTTCCTCGAGTACGTCGACACGCTGGCCGCGGCGTATGCCGAAGCGGGCAAGTTCTCGGACGCGATCGACCTGGCCCGCCGCGCCGTGGCAATGTGTGATAGCCTGGGCTTGGCCGAGGGCAAGGCGCGGTTCCAACGCCGGCTGGAGCTGTACATCACGGGTCGCCAGGTGCGAGAGCCCATTTCGCTGGCTGGCGGCGCGGAGCCCGAAAGTCAGCCGGAGGGCATACCGCAGATTGATCCGACGCTGCCGCCTCCCGATCTCGACACGTCGCCGGCCGAACTGCCCGAGGCTCCGGAAATGCCCGCACCGGAACAAGCTTCTACCGCGCCGGCGTCTGAGCCCCCGTCGAAATCAGAACCTGCGCCGGCGGCCGATGCGCCGCCCGCGACCACGCCGTGAGCACGCCGTGAGCACGCTTGTCCGATCGCGCGCTGCCGCCGACCCTGCGGCGGGTTCCGCGAGCCTGTGGTCGCTCGTATTGGCCGCGATGGTGCTCAGGATGGCGGTGCTGCTCGCCTCGCTGCTTGCTTCCAACGGCGGCCGTCCTTGGATCGAGCCCGATTCGGCCGCGTATCTCGAAACGGCGCGATCGCTGGCGCTGAAAGGCGAGTTTTCGCGGGGCGACGAGCCAGAAGTCTTGCGCACACCGGGCTACCCGTTGCTGCTTGCCTTGGGCGCGGCGGTCGGTCGCATCGAAGCGACGAGCCTGGTGCTGCAAGTAATGCTGGGCGGCCTGAGCGTGGCCCTGGTCTACCTGCTGGCCAAGGAATTACAGCTGGCCGAACGCGTCGCATTGACCGCCGCGGCCTTGGCGAGTGTGGAACCGCTCGGCGTGCTCTATGCAGGCAAACTGCTCTCGGAGACCTTGTTTGCGTTTGTCTTGCTTGCCGCGCTCGTGGCCCTCGCGGCCGGACTCCGCCGCGGCCATGGCGGTGCCTTGTGCGTGGGTTTTGCGCTGCTGGTCGCCGCGGCGTTCGTGCGGCCGATCGCCGTGTTCTTGCCGCTCGTGATCTGGGTCGTCGTGGCGTTGCGCTCGCGTCCGTGGTTGCGTCAGCTCCCCGCGACATGGTTCAAGACGTGTTCCAAGCCGATCATGTCCCTGTGCCTGATCGGCGGTATCGTGCCGGCCGGGCTTTGGGCGCAGCGCAACGCCGACGTGGCCGACTATCGCGCGTTCTCGGCGGTGAGCGACGTCAACGCCTATTTCTGGCACGCGGCCGGGGTATATGCCAAGCAGCACCGTCGCGATCTGCGCGACGTGCAGCGCGAATGGGGCCTGGCATCGCGCGAGGCGTACGTCGCTGCGCATCCCGAACAGCGCGTCTGGTCGCAGGGGGCACGCTATCGCTGGATGCGGAAAGCCGCACGCGAGATCCTGGAATCGGCGCCGGGCACCTTCATCGAGCAATACGGCCAGGGGCTCGTCGCCACCTTGATCGATCCGGGCAGCGGCGCGCTGATCGCATCGCTTGGCGGCCAACGCCTGCCGCGCCCGCTGCGCCTGATCCTGCACGCGCTGGCTGCAAGCGCGCTGGCGGGCCTTTATCTCGCGGCGCTGGCGGGGCTGGTGCTGCAACGCTCGCGGTTCTTCACGCTGGCCGGTGGCCAGGTGCTGCTCGTGACTGGCTACCTGCTGGTCCTGTCTGGAGGACCCGTCGGCTATCACCGCCTGCGCCACCCGGTCATGCCGCTGGTTTGCGTTTGGGCTGCGCCGGCCTGGGCATCGCTCGCCGAACGTTCGGGCCGCACCAGGCCTGCGTCGAGCGCAGCGGCGATTTAGCGCCCCGGAATCTTCAGGCGGTGCCCCGGAGGAACGTTCCGCACCGGCTGGCCATGATGGTAAAGATTCAAACGCTCGCTGACGCCGGCCAGGTAATCGTTCCACGCTGCGTCTTTCGCCGCGAGCAGCTGCAATTCCTCGACCAACTTGCTGCCCACCTGCACGGCCAACATGTACTGGTTGGTTTCCGCGTAGCTGGCCGCCAGCGCGTCGAAGAACAGCGCATCGGGCCTGTCCTGTGGCGCCGCAGACTTGGTTTCAAGACCTGCACGAATCGACTCGCCGAGTTTCACGGCGGCCGGGCCATTGCGCAGCTTGGCGTCATTCGAGGTGGACCACAGCCACATCAACTCGGCAGCCGCCGGCATCCATTGAGGATGCATTTGCAAGGCCCGCTCGAATTGCTCGATCGCCGGGCCGGTCGCGCCGCTGTCGGCCAGCGCCTGGGCGAGGAACACGTGCGCCTCGGGGACAGAATCATTCAGCTCGATGGCCCGCTCGAACGACTCGATAGCATGCGCCTGATCGCCGGCCCGTTGGTAGATGCGGCCCAGGCCGATGTGTGCCAGGTGATTGTCGGGCCGTAGCTTCAACGCCTTGTGCAAGACCTCCGAGGCTTCTTCGTACTGGCCCGCGCCTTCCAGCGCGATGCCCAGGTTGCCGATCAGGCCGGGGTGTTGCGGGTCGGACTCGAGCCCGCGACGAAAATGGGCCAGGCCCTCGTCGAATTTGCCCACCGAAACCAGCAGGTTGCCGATCGCCAGGTTGCCCATCACGCTGCGCGGATTCACGGCCAGGGCCCGGTTGAACACGGTCGCCTGGTTCTGCCAGTGCTCGCTCGCTCGGTTAGCGATGAACCCGAACACCAGCAGCAAGCCAAAGACGCCGAACAAGACCGGCCGCCGATCGTAGTAGGTCAGGATTGCGGCCACGGCCAGCGCGGGTCCCAACATGGCCAGATAGGCATAGCGGTCCGCGACGGTCGAGATCTCCTGGAACGCGAACGGAATCAATCCCAGCGTCGGTGCGAGTCCTGCGACGAACACGGCGAGCGCGGTCAGCCAGGTGCGTTGGCGAGGCAGCGCGGCGAGCACGGCGGCCAGCGCCACGGGCAGGACCCAGGTGAAATAGATGGCCGGCTGTTTCACGAGCCAGGCCGGCGTGCGCCCGTAGTCCAGGCAGTAGGCAAAGGGCGAGACGAGTTTTTGCAGATAGAAGCTGACGGCATCGGCCGCCACCAGCGGCCGCCACGCCGGAGCCGCCAGATTGCGCAAGGCCGAGGCCTCTTGTTCGCTCGCGGCCCACCAGGCGACGAGCACGACGAGCGCCGCCCAAATCGCCAGCGGCAAAGCCAACCGGCGCAATGGGCGCTGCTGAAATCCCCATTCAACGGCCAGCGCGATCAGCGGAATCGCCGCTGCCGAAGGCTTGGACAGCAGCGCCAGCGCCAAGAGCAGTGTGGCAGCGCCGAACAGGGGCCAGCGCTTGGCGGGCTTGGCCGCGAGCGATTGTCCGAACACGAGCAGGGCGCCGCAGCCGAACAGGGCGGCCAGCGTCCCCTTGGTTTCGGTGACCCAGTTGACCGTCTCCGTCTGCAACGGGTGCACCGCAAAGAGCAACGCACCGGCAACCGCAGCGAGGCTGTTCAGCCGCAACGTGCGCAGCCAGACGAACACCAACACCGCCACGGCCACATGCAGCGCCAGATTGGCAAAGTGAAACAGGCCGGGGTCGAGCTGCAAATTGCTCGCGGTAGGACGCAACGTGCGTGCCGCTTCGGCCTCGGCGACCCAAAAGCTGTAGGTCACCGGGATGTACATGCTGGCGTAGGGCTCACGCCAGAAACGGCCCAGACCCGCCCAGTTGAGTTGGTCGTTTGACTGGATGTTGATCAGGTCGTCAAAGACAAAACCGTGGCTGCCTACGTGGTGAAACACGGCCAGGGTCAGCGCGACGAGCACGAGCATCGCCTGCCAGGGGGCGATGGTCTCGCCCGGCGTCGTCGCCGCAGCGGGCTGCTCACTTCGCTCGACCGCAGTCACCACCATGCGCTACCAGATGTAGACCGGGTATAAGGGACGCGGAACGAACACGGGGACCGGCGCGGGCACGACCACAACCGGCCGCGGGATGATCGGTAACGGCCGGAACACTCGCGGGCGATAGAACCGCGGGCGCGCGTAATACGGACGCCAGGCGACCCGTTGAACGGCCGCCGAAGGATTCACGCCTACGGGGCTCGCCGGCGCGAGCAAAGTGGTGGTCAAAGCCATGAACGCCGCGAACAGGGTCATCACCAGCAGTCGTCGCAACATTGGATCAGCTCCTCCGTAAGGGGAATGGTCGCGCGGTCACCGCGCCCTGACGATGGTAAAGCGCCGCGTCGCGATTGCAAAGCGCCGCGGCCTTGTGCGGCAGGTACAGGCGGCTCCCCAGCGACCATTAATCCGCACGCCGCGACAATTTGCGCCAGGTTGCCAAGACTGCCTCGAGCCCCGACACCGGCGCGTCGCAGGCAAAGTTCTGGCAGAGATAGACCGTCGGTTCCGCGCCCGCGGACTCTTTGCCCGCGAAAGTGGAGGCCAGCAGCCCGCCGGCGGTCGCTTGGGGCTCGCGCAGGGCCAGCACGCGCGAGGCCACGAAGTGCGACCAGAAATCGCGCACCGCCGCACGCACGTCGGCGCCGTCGCGATGGCCCACGAGGACGATCTCGGGCGTCGGTCCGACCAAGAGATCGGCGGCCAACAGCATCTGGCCCATGGCGGTCGACGATT
The DNA here is from genome assembly GCA_019694435.1 of Pirellulales bacterium. Lineage (NCBI taxonomy): Bacteria > Pseudomonadati > Planctomycetota > Planctomycetia > Pirellulales > Pirellulales bacterium. The sequence goes on along the minus strand of JAIBBZ010000046.1, from coordinate 17,747 downwards.
GTTCCATGAGGCGCGCGCACCCGGCGAGCGTGCGCTCGGCCGCCGTGAGGTAATCATCGCGGCCTAACAGCTTGCCCAGCCGCACGAGCACGGTCACCGCGACGGCGTTGCCGCTGGGCACCGAACTGTCAATGACGTCCTTTTGGCGACTGATGAGCGGCTCGTGATCCTGGGCCGTGTAGAAGAACCCCGGCTCGTTCCCATCGCCAAACTGCGCCAGCACGATGTCGCACAACGCCACCGCCTCGGTCAGCCAGCGCTCGTCGAAGGTGGTTTCGTAGAGCGTCACCAGCGCGCTCGCGAGGCAGGCATAATCGTCGAGGTAAGCGTCGATCCGTGCCGCGCCTGCTCTCCAGGTGTGCAACACTCGCCCATCAGCGCGCCGCATCTGCTGCAGCACGAAACTCGCGGCGTTGGCCGCGACCTCGGTGTAGCGCGGTTCGTCGAGCACCGCGCCGCCCAGGGCGAATGCCTCGATCATCAAACCGTTCCACGCCACGATCACCTTGTCGTCGAGCGCCGGCGGGACGCGGCGCTCGCGCACCCGGAGCAGCTCGGCCCGGGCTGCGGCCAGTTCGGCCGTCAGCTCGGCAAGCGGCCGGTTGAGGATCGCCGCGCATTGCGGCAGCGTCTTGGGCAGATTGAGGATGTTGTGCCCTTCGAAATTCCCGCCCGGCGAGACGTCGTAGACGTAGCAGAACGTCTTGGCTCGCTCGGGACCGAGCACCTGTTCGACCTCCTGCGGCGTCCAGACATAGTACTTGCCCTCTTCGCCCTCGCTGTCGGCGTCTTGCGTGCTCGAGAAGCCTCCCGCTTGATGGGTCATTTCGCGCAGGACGTATTCCAGCGTTTCGCGGGCCACGGCGGCATGGCTCGGCTTGCCGGTTGCCTGATGCGTTTCGAGACAGGCGACCGTCAACAGGGCGTTGTCGTAAAGCATCTTTTCGAAGTGAGGCACCAGCCACATTTCGTCGACCGCGTATCGATGAAAGCCTCCGCCGAGATGGTCGTAGATGCCGCCGTGCGACATCTTTTCCAGCGTGTGCGTGACCATCCGCAGGTACTCGGGACGTTGTGTCCGGTACCAGGCCCGCAGCAGGACCCGCAGGTCCATGGGATGTGGAAACTTGGGCGCGCCGCCGAAGCCGCCGTTGCGCGTGTCGAAGGCGCGCTCGAGCTGCGCGGCCGCCGGGGAGACAGGGTCGCTGGGCAGCGCTTGCGGCGTCGCCGCCAGCGTACCGGCTTTTTGGACGTGGGCGGTCAATTGGCCGGCCTGGTCGATGGCCTGCGCGCGGCGATTGCGCCAGGCGTCCAAGACCGCATTCAGCACCTGGTCGAAGCCGGGCATCCCGTGCTTGGGGTGCGGTGGCCAATAGGTGCCGCCATAGAAGGGCTGCTTGTCGTGCGTCAGAAACACCGACATCGGCCAGCCACCACGCCCGGTGATCAATTGCACGGCCGTCATGTAAATCGCGTCGACGTCGGGGCGCTCTTCGCGATCGACCTTGATCGAGACGAAGTTCTCGTTGAGGAGCCGGGCAATCTCGGCGTTCTCGAAGCTCTCGTGCTCCATCACGTGGCACCAGTGGCACGCCGAATAGCCGATCGACAGAAAGATCGGCCGGTCTTCGGCCCGTGCACGGACAAAGGCCTCGTCGCCCCAGGGATACCAGTCGACGGGGTTCTCGGCGTGCTGCAGCAGGTAAGGGCTCGACTCCGCGGCCAGGCGATTCGGCATGACGACCGTCCTCCAATCCCGCGAGTACCGATACGAGCCCCGTGCTGTCGCCCGGAGAAGGCGCCACTGCCACGGCGGATGGCCAGCGCCGCCGGGCACGTGCGAACAGGCGGCAATTATTTATAGCAATGCTCGGGACCGGGAAATTCGCCCCGACGCACGTCGTCGCGAAACTGTGCGACGGCACCGGAAATCACGCCGTGCAGATCGGCGTAGGCCTTGACGAATCGCGGCAAATAGCCGGTCGTCAGTCCGAGCAGGTCGTGAATCACCAGCACCTGGCCATCGCAGCCCGGACCGGCGCCGATGCCGATCGTCGGCACGTCGACCGCCGCGGTCACCTTGTGGGCGATCTCCGCCGGAATGCACTCGAGCACGATGGCAAACGCGCCGGCTTCGGCCGCGGCCTTGGCGTCCGCCATCAGCACGTCTTCGTCGCGCTGGACCTTGTGTCCGCCCAGTTGCAGGACATTTTGCGGCCGTAGACCAACATGGGCCATCACGGGAATGCCGGCCCGCGCCAAGGCGGCGATCACGTCGGCCTGGTCGGCCCCGCCTTCCAGCTTGACGGCCTGGCAGCGCGTCTCTTTGAGGATGCGGCCGGCGCTTTCGATCGCCCGGTGTATCCCCAAATGAAAGCTGGGAAAGGGCATGTCCACCACCACCAATGCCCGATTGACGGCCCGGCCGACCATCTCGGCGTGATAGATCATCTCGTCAAGCGTGACCGGCAAGGTGTTTCCGTGCCCCTGGACGACCATCGACATACTGTCGCCGACCAGAATTGCTTCGATTCCAGATTCGTCCAGCAGCCGCGCCGTGACAAAGTCGTACGCGGTCAGCATGGTGATCTTGTGCCCGGCCGCCTTCATGGCGACGAACTTGGGCACGGTCACGCGATGGGCGTCGTTCGTCATGGGGGCTTTCGCAGAGCGGCCGGTCGAAGGCCAAACGAGTGCAATCCATGCCGCGGGCAAACCCGGCCGGCACCTGATAGTATGCCACAAAGCGGGCGGCTATTCTGGAGCCCTCGGCGGAGTGCTCGACGGACTGACCAGCGATCAATCAGAGAACCGGGAGGCACCCATCATGAGGGACCGTCGAATCCAGTGGTTCGCAGTCGCCGCGCTGCTGACGATGGCGTCTGCGGCCTTTGCGCAGGATGAACGCCCCGCGCGCGAGCTGCAACCGGTCCAGGTGGGTGGCGCAATCACCGGCTGGCGGCCTGGCCCGGGGCAGAACTCGGCGCTGATCGAAATGACCGACGCCGCCAAGCAGCCGGTACTCATCAAAGTCGACGTAGGGCGGACGCGGGTCAAGCTGTCCGGCGAGGCGCTGGTCGAGTTTCTCCGGCCGGGGATGTACGTCCGCTTCAGCGGCCCGTTGAATCGCAACACGGCCCGGCAACCGGTCGAAGAGTTGCAGTTGTTTCTCCCGACCGATGGCTACGAGGTGGGCGTCATGCTCGATCCATCGGGAGATCGCAACGCGCCGGCCGTCGTGGCCGGTCAGCTCAAGACGCTGAAGAGCGGCAAGCTCACCGTGGCCGCGGACGGAAAGCAGATCAAGGCCGAGCTGGCGCCCGAGGTCAAGATCACGGTGGAGATGTCGGACTTCACGCTCGCGCGCCCGGGCGATGCGATCCGCGTGATCGGCCGGCAGGTCGAACCGGGCAAGGTCATCGGCGACGAGATCGAAATCACGCTCGCCGAACCGCTCAAAGCGCTGGAAGATCCGAAAAAGAAGCCGCGCGTGTCTCGGGCCAAGAAGCCCGCCGCCGTCGCAGAGCCGACAGAAGAGACCCCCTGACGACAAAGCCCCTGACGACAAAGCCCCTGACGACGCGGCGAACCGTCACGCGCTTGGCTACCAGCCGTGCACGCTAGGCAAACAGCTCGCTGATCGGCGCCCCGCCGTCGACGACCTTGATGGGCCGCCCGATCGAACTCATGTTTTCCTTGGCGGCGTCGATCTTCAACGACTGGCAGACCGTCTGTAGCAGGTCTTGCACCGTCACCGGCCGGTCGGCCACTTCGGCCCCCGACGGGTCCGTCTTGCCGATCACCTGACCGCCACGGATGCCGCCGCCGGCCAGCGCCACGTTAAACGCCTTGGGATAGTGGTCGCGGCCGCCGCGCGGATTGATCTTGGGTGTCCGGCCGAACTCACCCATCCAGACGACAAGCACGTCGTCCAGCAGCGAGCGCTGCTTCAAATCGCGCACGAGCTGGGCAAAGGGCTGATCGACCTCGCCGGCCAGCTTGCGCACGCGATTGAAGTTGTCGTCGTGCGTGTCCCAGCTACCGGCCGAGACCTCGACGAACGTGACCCCCGATTCGATCAAGCGTCGCGCCATCAGGCAACCCGCAGCAAAGTCGCCCTCACCGTAAGCCTCGCGCACCTTGTCCGGTTCTTCGGCGAGATCGAAGGCCCGCATGTCTCGGCTGGTCACCATCCGCGCCGTCTGCTCGTACAGCTTGCGATGGTCGCTGACTTCGCGCGTGACGTGGTCGCCTTCGAGCCGTTCGAGCAGTCCCAGCCGGCGCTGGAAGCGCGCTTCGTCGGTCGTCAGCTTGGTGTTGCTCGGCAATTGAGCCGCGGTCGCCATGACGAACGGGTCGTATTCCGAGCCCAGCAAACCGCCGCCGCCGGTGTTGCGAAACTGCTTGCCGATCCGGACAAACGCCGGCAGATCGCAGGCGTCGTCGCCCAGCTCACGCGAGGCGATCGACCCCAGCGTCGGATGTTTGACGCTCGCCGTGGGTGCGTAGCCCGTGTGCAGCAGAAAGCTGGCCCGTTGGTGATTGCCTTCCTTGGTCGTCATCGAACGCACCAGCGCGACGTCGTCCATCACCTGGGCGACGTGTGGGAAGTTGTCGGCAATCTGGATGCCCGGCACAGCGGTGTCGATTGCCTTGGTCTCGCCGCCGTTTTCGTGGTCCGGTAGCGGGTTGAAGGTCTCGAACGGGCTGGGCCCGCCTTGCATCCACAGCAGGATGCAGGCCTTGTTACGCGACCGCAGCTCGCGGGCATGGACAGCCATCAGGTCGGTCCAGCTCAGCGTGCCCGCCGCCAGTCCGGCCAACGAGACACCGCGGAGAAAATCGCGGCGGCCCAGCACCTGGCCCTGTTTCAGGCTCACGTTCGCGCGACGATGCAGCAAGTGTCTCATGACGATCCTCGAAGGTCAGGGCTGGCGGCCGCCCCAGCGCGGCCCCGGCCTAACGATTAGTTGCGGTACAGGAATTCGGTCGAATTGATCAGTGCCCAGAGGACGTCTTCGCAGCCCTCGGCCCGACTCGGCGACTTGCGGATATGGGCCAGGCAGGTGCGCAATTCGTCGTCCTGCGGCTCACGTGCCAGGCAGCGCAGATAGAGTTCGACGACAACCATCTCGTTGTCGTCGTTTTCGGCGAGCAGTTTGCCGAGCATAGTGCGGCTGTTGCGGCCGCCGATCGCCGTGTGCAGCAGGGGCGAGTTCATCAGCAACAACGCCTGGTCGATCGCGCCGGTCACTTCGTCACGCGGATCGCTCGGGTCGAAACCGAACAAAGAGATCATCTGCAACCGGCCGCCGTTCTGGGCCGCTTGTGCCAACGCCGCCGGCCGGCCTGCGCGCTCCGGGCGATCGGGCAGCTCCAACGCGGAGCTCAGCACGTTGAACAACTGGTCGGCGCGCAGCCGCTGCGGACAGTTGGCCACAAAGGGCGTCTCGTCCGGCTCGCGACGGGTTCGGCTTTCGCGCTGATAGGCGCTCGTCGAAGCGATCGTCGCCAGCAGCCACTTGACGTCGTAGTCGTGCGCGACGAACTGCCCGGCCAGGAAGTCGATGGTCTGCGGCGCCGAGGCCTGGCGATCGGGACCCAGGTCGTCGACCGGCTCGTAAAACCCCTCGCCGACAAGCTCGGCCCACAGGCGATTGACGATCGCCTTGGCAAACCACGGGTTCTCTCGGGCCGTGATCCACGCGGCCAATTGGGCGCGGCGATCGAGGTCGTCCGAGCCCAGGGGCAGCGTCTGGCCGTTGACGAAGAACTTCGGGGTCATCAACGTGCCCTTGGCCGAAGGATCTTCGAGATCGGGCATGTAATGCTCACGGTCCGGCGGGCCCTTCTTGGCCTTGGCCTTCGGGTTGTTCTTGGCGGCCGGCCGCTTCGGCGTCTTCAGCGAGGCCACTTCGAACGTGCGGCGACCGCCATCGTCCGGCGCGCGGCGCACGGCGATTCGCGGGAAGAAAGCGGCCAGCTCGTGGAATTGCTGGCGGTTCCAGCGGTCGGTCGGATGGTTGTGGCAGTTGGCGCACTGGATTTGAATGCCCATTAGTACGCGCGATACCTCGGCCGCCGTCTCGGGGATCTGTCCCCATTGCGAGGCAATCAGCACCGTGTCGCCTGCTTCGAGCAGGTTGCCTTCGGCGGTGATCAATTCGCGGGCGATTTGATCCCAACGCGTGTTGGCATTGAATTGCTCGGTCAGCCAGTTGACGGCCGCGACGCTGGAAATCAGCGCTCGATCGTCGCTCCGGCGATAGAGCATCACGTCGCGCCAATAGCGGGCCCAGTTCTGTCCATAGAGTCGATCGGCCAGCAGATGCTCGACGAGCGCGGTGCGTTTGTCGGGTGAATTGTCGAGGACGAACGCGGTCACCGATTCCGGGGTGGGCAGCTCGCCGATCAGGTCGAGCGTGGCGCGGCGAAGAAACGTCTCGTCGTCAGCCTGCTTGGTAAGCGCCGTGTCGGCCGAGTGCAGCTCCGAGGACAGCAATTGATCGACGCGTGCCGCGGCCTCGGCCGGGTTGAGCGGCGTTTCGATCGGCAGCGGCGGGGCGACGTCGGCGGCGACGCCCGAGGTTTTCCATTCCGCGGCCTGCATCGCAGCAGGCACGGCCAGGGTGCCACAGGCAACCCATACGACCCCTACAAACAAAGTAGCCCGAGCCATGGCAATTCTCTGGAGGGTTCCGCAGACGAGGACGCTGCTCCGTGACAGGTCTCTGCAATCTAACCCCGCGGTGCCTCTGTGGGTTTCGTCAGTTTTCTCCCCCGGCGCAGGCCCGCGTGGCAAAAACGCCAGCCTCGAGTTGACCAATGGCCACGATGTTGCCGTCGGGCAACCTTTCGGTGACTTGGGTCGATTCTTGTAACCTCTTTCTGTGAAAGATTTTGTGTTTCTGGTGGGGGGCCAGCCGCCAGTGGCACCGGCCTTGCTCGATGCGATTCATACGGCCCCCTGCTAGCAGACTGGGGGCCATCGCCACCCGAGCGAGCTACGACGATGAAGCTTTCCCACTCCAGCCTGCCGGCGACCAGCGTCGTGGAGTTCAACCGTCTCGAGGACCTGGTTCGCTTGCATCTGACCTGGAAGCGGCTGCTTGGGCAGACCCGCGGGGCGTCGTTCTTCCAATCGCTCGAATGGCTGCAGACGACCCTGAAGCACGCCGACTCCGAAACCCGGCTCCGCGTGATCGTGGCCTACGAAGGGGACCAGCCACTGGGGATCCTGCCGCTGGTGATTCGCACGGAGCAGACGCGGGTGGGCAAAGTCCGGGTCTGTACCTATCCGTTAGCCGATTGGGGCAGCTTCTATGGCCCGATTGGCCCCCAGCCGACAGCCACCCTGATGCTCGGCTTGAGACACTTGCAAGAAACGGCGCGCGACTGGGATTTGCTCGACCTGCGCTGGGTGCACCGCGACGGCGTCGACTACGGCCGCACCCCCAACGCCATGCGTTCCGCGGGGCTGCAGTCGTCCGATCGCGTATGGAGCGAGGTGCCGCTGGTCGAGCTTCAAGGCACCTGGGAGGAGTACCTGGCCAGCCGCGACCGGCAGTGGCGCCGGAAGCTACCGCAAAACGAGCGCCGCCTGCGCGAGACCGGCGGCGAGCTGACCTTTGTCCGCTACCGGCCGGAGAGCACCGCGGCGGGCGGGGGCGACCCGCGGTGGGACCTGTACGAAACCTGCGAGCAACTGGCCGCCGCGAGCTGGCAAGGCGCGAGCATCGACGGCACGACGCTCAGCCACGGTGAAAGCCGCGAGTATCTTCGCGACATGCACCTGACGGCCGCCCACGTCGGCGCCCTCGATCTGAACTTGTTGTACGTGGGCGGACGCCCCGCGGCCTTTCTGTATGGCTATCACTACGCGGGCAACGTGTTCGCCCTGCGCGTCGGCTACGACGCCAGCGTCGCGCAGCATGGCGCCGGCAAGTTGCTGATGGCCCGGGTGATCGAAGACAGTTTCCAACGAGGCGACCACACGCTGGACCTCGGGCCCGGTTCGCTCGAGTACAAGCGCCATTGGCAGACCCGGCTCGCGGAATCACACAGCTACTGTCATTTCGCGGTGACGGCCAAGGCCCAGGTTCTGCGATTGAAGCGCGCCGCGGTGCAATGGATGCACGGCCGGTCGATCGTGGCCGCGGGCTGAGCACCGCGAGGCCCTCGCCCCGTAGCGGCGATCACTCGTCGATCAGCACGTCGGCGTCGCGATAGCGCCGCACCCTGCGCCGTGGTCGGACATAGCTGCGTCCGTCGACGCCTTCGCTGATCACGTGGCCCGCCAGCAAGCGGTAAAAGAACAGCAGCAAGAATGAACCGCCGACTGCCACGGCGAAGCCCAGGGGCGACAAGGGCGTGACGTGTTGGCCTTCCCAGAAGTAGGTCATCACGCCCGAGCCGATCACGCTGCCGCCGATGCCCATCAACAAGGTCGTGACGGCACCGCCGGGATCGCGGCCAGGCATGATGGCCTTGGCCGCCAGGCCGACCAGAGTGCCGAAGCCGATCCACACGAGCACGACATTGGCCCAGTGCTCGAGTTCGCTGGGAACTTGGACTTCCGGCATCTCAGCCACCTGGGGCAGATTCGACTCGTCGACGTGCGGCGACTAGCAAGTTTCTTCGGCGCCGCGGCGCAGGCCGCTGGAATCTTGCTCGTCAAACTCCCGGCTGCCCGAGCCTGCTAGGACTGCAGCGACACGGTTGCTGCGGCGCGAATCTTACCGAGGGGGCACGCTCGAGCCCAAGGCGAGTTGGCCGCGCCAGCTTGCTAGCGGTTCGGGGCTTCGAGCTGTTGGGCCTGCCGCGCCGCCTTGGCCGCCTTTATGGCCGTGGCCTCGCGCTGCAACTTGAATTCGGGACCGGGCGCGAAGTACTGGACGTCGTCCTTGAGATAGTAGGGGCTCGGCAACGTCTGGCCGCCGACGTCCACCTGGCAACCTGTCATGCCCAAAGTGCTGGCGGCACAGGCGGCCAAGGCCCAGGTGCGAGCGGAGTTCCTTAACCCCAGCGAACGCTTCATCGATCGTACTCCTGCTGGCACGGCAAGCCGCGAGGGAACCTCGTCCCGAAGACGGGTCTCGGGAGTTATTCACCACCCGTTATCGGCCACCCAACCGGCAAACTTGTGATAATTGCTCCGACCGCTCCAACCGGCCCGTGGCGCAAGGGAAAGACCGGCCCCGGGCGACGGTCTTTTGCCGCGGTCCGCCGCCAGCGGTATCCTGAATCGAGACGCGTGCTATCGAGGTCTCGTGCCGTCCGGGCGCCCTGCGCTGTCGAGGGTTTGTGGCACCGAGACGCTGCGTCCCCGGGATCGAACACGAAGAGGCCGTCGATGTTCACCAGGTTCCGACGGTTCCGCAACGCGGCGCCCTTGGCGCCCGTCGCTTTGCTGGTGGTGGCGCTGGTCGGGCTCTGCTGCTGCCACACGGCGCCGGCCCAGGTGCTGGGCGATCGGTCGTATCCGCAGATCACTTACGAGGCGGTGTTCCCGGCCTATTACGACGGCGATTACGCGGCCGCGCTCGATGCCTTTCGCCGCGAAGGAAGCCGCGGGATCAAGATGCCGACCCGGTGGATCGACTCGATCTGCTACCACACGATGGTCGGCGAGTGCTACTACCAGCTTGGCCAAATGGACCAGGCACTCGAACAGTACGAATCGGCGCTGAAGCTCTATCTCAGCTTTCCCGACTGGTTGCTGCAGGTGCAGTTCCCGCCAGGTATCAATCCTCAGACTACGCTCAAGACGGTTCCCTGGGGCAAGTCGGCCCGCAAGGCACGGCCCGGCGCGTTTCCCGACACGGTGCAGATCTTCCAGGGTCAGGTCGACCAATCGCAGGTGCTGCGTCAAGGCGGCGTCGTGAAGATGCCGCTGCTGCTGGGGCTGCACGCCAACGAAATCGTGCGTTGCACGATCCTCGCCATGCGGCGCTACCGCGAATTGGGCGGGCCCACCTGTGCGCAACAGCAGGTGACCAGGGACCTGATCGCCACCTTGGCGCGCAGACCCGTCCAACCGAACCACTGGACCGAGACCTGGGCCGACGTGATGTTAGGCGTGGCCTACCTGGCCGGCGGCAAGGACACGCAGGCCAAGCCCGTGCTCGAGCGCGGCCTGATCGCGCTGGGTGAGTACGACCACCCGTTCACGGCCGTGGCCCTGTTCGAGCTGGGCCGGATGGCCATGAGCGAGGCCAACTACGAAGTTGCTGACAATTACTTCCGCGAAGCGACGTACGCGGCCGTGCAATTCGGCGACCCGGGCCTGTTCGAGGAAATCGTCCGCTGGGGTACCACGAACCATCTCGTCGCGAATCGCGACGGTCTGTGGCCGGTGCTCGAGTCGGCGCGCGGCTGGTCGCGCCAGCAGAATCAGCGGGCCCTGGCGGCCAGCGTAGCGTTGTGCATCGCCGAATCGTTGGCGGCTCAGCGCCAGGCTGCCCCCTGCCAGCAAACGCTGGCCGACGTGCGCAACCTGATCTCGCCGGAGCGGAGCCTGCAGAATTCGCGGCTGGGGGCGCGGTTCAATTACCTCTCGGCTGTCAACGCCTTTCAACAGCAGCAGGTGTCGGCCGGCGAACAGAGCCTGGCCGCCGCGATGACCTTCCAATCCAAGGGTTCGCTGTGGAATTTCCATTTGCGGCTCGTGGATCGCTTGTATGGCAGCGGCAATATCGCCCCGCGCAATGCGGTTGAATACTATGCGCAACTGCTACGCGACCCGTCGGCGCTCGACTGGAGCCAGCAGCCGCTCGAAGCGATTACGTTTGCACTCACGCCACATGCGTCCAGCTACGGGAACTGGTTCCGCGCGGCGCTCGAGCGCAAGGCACACGAGGTGGCGCTCGAAGTGGCCGATCTCGAACGCCGCGAGCGGTTCTTCACCGCCCTGCCGTTTGGCGGCCGGCTGTTGGCGATTCGCTGGCTGCTCGAAACACCGAGCGATCGCTTGGACCAGCAAGCGACGCTCGATCGGCAGGCGCTGTTGAGCCGGTTTCCCGACTACGAGGCGCTGGCCAAGCAGGTCGAGCAATTGCGCGGGCAGCTCGGGCAGTTGCCGCTGGTGCCCGACGACGACGAGGAACAACACAAGCTGGTCGCGGGGTTGAAAGAGCTGGAGTCGATCAGCGCGCGACAAGAGGTATTGCTTCGCGAAATGTCTCTCAGCCGGGAAGCGAGCAAGATCACCTTCCCCGCGCGGCACACCGCCGAAGAGATCGAATCGAAGCTGCCGGAAAAGACCGTGCTCCTCGATTTCTACTTCAGCGGCAAGAGCTATTACGTCTTCGCCTATACCGACGGCAAGTATGCCAACTGGCAAATCGCGCAGGCGGCGGGCGTTCACAAGCAGCTCGTCAAGGTGCTGCACGACCTGGGCCAGGTCGACGCCAACCGCCCTCTCGATCGTGAGGCGCTGGCCAGTGATGCCTGGAAGAAATCGGCCGCCGAGCTGCTCAAGATGCTCACCAAGGGGGGCGGCGACAATCTGTTCGCCGCGGCGGACGAGGTCGTGATCGTGCCTGACGGGGCGCTGTGGTACGTACCGTTCGAGGCGCTGCCGATCACCGACGCGGACGGCAAGTTGGTGCCCTTGCTCTCCAAATGCCGGGTGCGCTACGCGCCCTTTGCTTCGGCGTGCGTGCCCGATGGACGTGGACGCCGCCCTTCGGCGGCGACGGCGATCGTCGCGGGTCGATTGTATCCCCGGGACGAACCCGAGGTGGCCAAGAACTGGGCGCAGCAACTGGCCGAAGACCTGCCTGGCGTCGGGATCTTGCCGATGCCGCTGCCCGCGCCGTCGGCGACGTATAGCTCGCTGTTCTCGCGGCTGCTCGTGTTCGACGACATTCAATTGCCGGCGGACGACCTGTTGGCATGGCGGCCAGTGCAGTTCGACAAGCAGCCGCAAAGCGGTTCGCTGTCGTCTTGGATCGCTTTGCCCGGGGGTGCGCCGGACGAGGTGCTTTTGCCAGGATTTCACAGCGCCGCCGAGTCGGGCGTGAAAAAAGGCAGCACCGATGTGCCCGGACGCGAACTGTTCCTTGCCACCTGCGGTCTCCTGGCGTCGGGCACGCGCACGGTGCTCATCAGCCGTTGGCGCGTCGGTGGTCAGACGAGCTTCGACCTGATGCGCGAGTTCTTGCGCGAGCTGCCGGCCGGCGACGCGGCCAAGGCCTGGCAGCGGAGCGTGCTCCTGGCGATGTCGACGAAGATCGATCCGCCTTCCGAGCCGCGCGTCAACGCAGCCGGCATGAAAGATCCGCCCACGGCCGAGCATCCATTCTTCTGGGCCGGTTATCTGCTGATCGATCCGGGCAGCGGCGGTGCGTCTTCGGACGACACCGGCGGCGGGGTGCTGAAACTCAAGCCGAAGTCCGGCGACGGAGGGGAGAACCAGGAAGGCGCACCCGCCGAACCGAACGACGACTCGGGCGAAGATCGCTCGTCGAACGCCGCCGCCGACGGTTCAACGAATCGTCCGCCGAACTAGGGGTTCGTAACACGGCGAACCGTGTCGCAGGACGTCGCCAGCATGATTTCGCGAGCCAGCGCTGGTTGAGCAGCATTCCCGGCAGGCCGGGGTATGGACTAAGCTTGGATGAGGCGAGCCGTTTCAGCGCCGACGAGCGCATCCCACCCCAACTTTCCACGAGCCCTAGAGACGCTACGTCGATGGCCTCGGGAAGGCGGCTGCCTATCATTCCCCGTGAGCGCCGCTGCGGCATCGAAATCAGGCAAACTTCATGGCATCGTTCCCCCGCCAGCAAGTAGCAGCGGTCTTGTTGTGCTTGGGCGCCGGATCGAGTTTGGCCGGCTGCCGGGGGCGCAATGAGTTCGTTCCCCCGCCTCCCCCCAAGGTGACGGTCAGCCAGCCCGTCATCCGCGACGTGACCGAGTGGGTCGAGTTCACGGGCACAACGCGTGCACAGCAAACCGTCGAACTGCGGGCCCGCGTGCGCGGCTATCTGGAAAAGATCGAGTTCGAAGACGGAACACAGGTCAAACAAGGCGAACTGCTGTTCGTCGTCGAGCAGGCTCCGTTCCGGGCCGAGTTGGAAGTGGCCCGGGCCAATCTGGCCAAGTCTGACGCCGCCGTGCAACTGGCCAACGCCAATCTGGCCCGTTCGAACGAATTGGCCCGCGCCGACGCCGTGACGCGCGAACAGCTTGACTTGGACCGGGCCGAGTTGGCGCGCACCGAAGCCGAGCGCCGCGCGGCTGCGGCTGCGCTGACCGAGGCCGAGCTGAACCTGCAATACACCGAGATTCGCGCGCCGCTCTCGGGCCGCATCGGCCGGCACATGGTCGACGTGGGCAACCTGGTTCTACAGGACCAGACGGTGCTGGCCGTGATCGAAAACATCGATCCGATCCACGCATATTTCAGCGTCAGCGAACTCGAACTGTTGCGATTCATGCAACTGCGCCGCGAGAACCGGCTGCCCGACCCTGAGAAGCAGCCGCCCGAGCTCGAGCTGGCGCTGGCCGACGAGGACGATTATCCCCATCGCGGCGTGCTCGACTTTCGACAGCTCGGCATCGATCCGGCGACCGGTACGACTTTGCGGCGCGGCGTGTTTCCCAATCCCGACCTGCGCATGACGCCGGGCATGTTCGTACGGATCCGCGCGGCGGTGGGCGCACCGCAGCCACGGCTGCTGGTGGAAGACCGCGCGATCGGCACCGATCAACGCGGCGACTACGTGCTCGTCGTCGAAGGCCGAAACGTCGTCCAGCAGCGTCCCGTGCGGCTCGGGCCCTTGCAGCAGGGGCTGCGCGTGGTCAGCGAAGGCGTGAAGGAAGGGGAATGGGTCGTCGTAAACGGCCTGCAACGCGCCCGCCCGGGCACGACCGTCGATCCGGTGCGCGAGGGGAGTAAGTCCCAGGCGGCCAGCACCGCCTCGGCCCAGGCCGCGGTCCACGCTCCCGAGGCGGTGCAAGCGACTCACCGGTAATCGTCGGCATGTTTTCCCGCTTCTTCATCGAACGCCCGGTCTTCGCGAACGTCATCGCCATTGTGACGATGGTTTTGGGCGGCGTAGCGTTGGCGCGGCTGCCGGTCGAGCAATACCCGCCGATTACGCCCCCCACGGTCCGCGTGAGCGCCACCTATCCCGGCGCCAACGCGCAGGTGGTGGCCAACACCGTCGCGGCGCCGCTCGAGCAGCAGATCAACGGCGTCGAGAACATGCTCTACATGTCGTCGACCTCGTCGAGCGACGGCACCTACTCGCTGACGGTCACCTTCGAGATCGGCACGAACCTCGACGACGCGCAAATCCTGGTGCAGAACCGCGTCGCCTCGGCACTGCGGTTCTTGCCTGAGGACGTGCAGCGGCAGGGCATCAATATTCGCAAGCAGGCGACCAATATCATCCTGCTGTTGTCGCTCACCTCGCCCAACGACGACTATGACAGCCTGTTTCTGGCGAACTATGCCAACCTGGCCGTGCGCGATGAGCTGAGCCGCGTGCGCGGCGTGGGCGACGTGAACGTGTTCGGCACCGGCGTTTACAGCATGCGGATCTGGATCGATCCTGAACGCCTGCGCAGCCGCCAATTGACGACCGACGACGTGATGCGCGTGGTGCGCGAGCAAAACGTGCAAGTCGCGGCCGGACAGATTGGCCAACCGCCGCTCAACTCGGCCACGCAGTTTCAATACACCGTCAGCGTGCTGGGGCGGCTGGAAGAGGCGGAGCAGTTCGCCGATATCATTCTCAAGACCGGCGCCGACGGTGCCGTCACGCGCTTGCGCGACGTGGCCCGGGTCGAACTCGGCGCGCAGTCTTACGACCAGTTCAACCTGAAGCGCGGCAAGCCGACGGCCAATCTGGGCGTCTATCAACTGCCCGGAGCCAACGCGCTCGACGTGGCCCGCGACGTCAAGCAGGCCATGGACCGGATGGCCAAGAGCTTTCCGCCCGGTATGACCTACGTCGTCTCGCTGGACACGTCGCGGTTCGTCGAGGCGTCGATCCACGACGTCTACTGGACACTGGGCGAGGCCGGCGCCTTGGTGCTCGTCGTGATCCTGGTATTTCTGCAGGATTGGCGGGCCGTGCTGATTCCCGCGACGACGGTGCCGGTGACCATCATCGGCGCCTTCGCGGCCATGGCGGTGATCGGTTTCACGGTGAATATCCTGACGTTGTTCGGCCTGATCCTGGCGATCGGCATCGTCGTCGACGACGCGATCGTGATCGTCGAGAACGCCGCGCATCATATCGAGCGCGGCGAGGAGCCCAAGCGCGCGACCATCCGCGCGATGCCCGAGGTGATCGCGCCGATCATCGGCATCACGTTGGTGTTGATGGCCGTGTTCCTGCCCAGCGCCTTCTTGGGTGGCATCACCGGCCAGCTTTATCGACAATTCGCCCTGACCATCGCCGCCACGGCTTTGATCAGCGCTATCAACGCGCTGACGCTCAAGCCGGCCCAGTGCGCGCTGTGGCTGCGCCCGGTGCAAGGCCGACGGTGGTGGTTTTTCCGGGCCTTCAACGCCGTTTACGGGCTGGTGGAACGGGCATACGGCCGCGCGGTCGAGTTTGTGCTGCGGCACTCGTGGCCGGTCCTGGCCGTGTTCGCCGCGCTGCTGGCCTTGACCGGCTGGTGGTATGGCCGTCTGCCGACCGGCTTCTTGCCCGTCGAGGATCAGGGATACCTGATCGTCAGCGTGCAGTTGCCCGATGCGGCATCGCAGACGCGCACGAAGGAGGTGATGCGCAAGATCGACGGCGTATTGGCCGACACGCCGGGCGTAAACGATTGGAACACGATCGGCGGCATGTCCTTCATCGACCAGAGCAGCGCGCCCAACGTGGGCACGCTGTTCGTCACGCTCGACCCCTGGGACGAACGCTTGCGGGCCGGGCATACGCTCGACGATGTGCTCGACAATCTGCGCCGCAAGTTCGGCGCGATTCAAGAGGCCCGAATTATGCCCTCGGCCCCGCCGGCCATTCGCGGTTTGGGCGTGCGCACGGGCTTTCAATTGCAGCTCGAAGACCGCGGTGACGCCGGCCTGCAGGAGCTTGGGCTCGTGGCCCAGCAGGTGATCGATTCGGCCAATGGCCAAACGGCGCTGACCGCCATGAACACTTCGTACCGTCCGGGCGTCCCGCAACTGCTGGTCGATATCGATCGGACCAAGGTCAAATCGCTGGGCGTGTCGCTCGACGCAGTGTTCTCGACGCTGCAGGCCAATCTGGGTTCGGCCTACGTGAACGATTTCAACAAGTTCGGTCGCACCTTTCAGGTGCGCGTGCAGGCCGAGCCCAAATACCGCACGAACCCCGAGGATATCTCGCGGCTCGAGGTGCGCAACGCGCGCGGCGAGATGTTGCCGCTGGGCACATTGGCGTCGATCGAACGGCGCGTCGGTCCGCAGATCATCAATCGCTACAACATGTATCCGTCGGCGGCGATCACCGGCGAACCGGCGCCGGGCTACAGTTCGGGCGACGCCCTGCGGTTGATGGAACAGATCTCCCAGCGCGATCTGCCGCCGGCGATGGGTTTCGAATGGACCGGCATGGCCTACCAGGAACAACGCGTCAGCGGCGAATCGCTCGTCATCCTCGGCATGGCGATGCTGTTGGTTTATCTGGTGCTGGCCGCGCAATACGAAAGCTGGTGGGCTCCCGTCTCGGTGATTCTGGTCGTACCGCTGGGCCTGCTCGGTTCGATCGCGGCCGTGGCCATTGCGGGGCTCGACAATAACGTCTACACCCAGATCGGCATGGTGCTGATCGTGGCGTTGGCCAGTAAGAACGCCATCCTGATCGTGGAGTTTGCCCGGGCGAAGCGCGAGAGTGGCCAGGCGATTCTTGCAGCGGCCGTTGCGGCCTCCGTCCAGCGCCTGCGGCCGATCTTGATGACTTCGTTCGCGTTCATTCTGGGCGTCGTGCCGTTGGTCGTGGCCCAGGGTGCGGGCGCCGCCGGCCAGCGGGCATTGGGGACCGCCGTGTTCGGCGGCATGATCGCGGCGACCGTCTTCTCGGTCTTTTTCGTGCCGGTGTTCTTCGTGTTTCTGCAGCGGTGGGAGGAGCACCGCAGCGGGGGCCCTGTCCACCGCGAGCCGTCGCTGGCCGACGAGCTGCCGATCCTCGAGAATTCGCCGGTTCCGGTGTGATTTTGCCCTGCTCATGGGCCGCCGAAGCGTCCTTGTTCGGCCTGGCGGTGTGCTTTATACTCCGGAGTCCCCTTGCCCGACCTGATCGTCGTCCTGGCGCTGCGGCCGCTACTCGGCGTCTTGCCCGCCCCGGAAGGCGATAGCGATACCGATTCCCGGCCCGCGCCGAATTGAACCGCGGGCCGCCCTGCCCGAGGAGCGAAACACCATGTCGATGGACAAGAGCCTGCGGATTCGCCGGGGTGCGACCAGCAACCGTAGCGTACTGACGCGCGTCGAGCGCCTGCAGCGCCTGCAAGAGGCCGAACGCTGGAAGGAAGGCGACAGCCCGATCGGGTTGCCCAAGGTCCGCGTTTACAAGCTCTCGATGAAGAAAAAGAAGAAGACCAAGGAAGACGCCGACGCCGCAGCGACGGCGGGTGGCGATGCCGGCAAGGCCGCGGCCGGCAAGGCCGCCGCGGCCGGCGCCAAGGGCGCGGGCAAGAAGTAATCCGGCTGACGCTCGTCAGCCGCAGCAGCACGCATCCCCCTTCTGCGCGGCGAACAATTCATGCGCGTCACGCTTGAATACGGCCGCACCGGTCTGCAAGTC
>JAIBBZ010000045.1 GCA_019694435.1 Pirellulales bacterium | reverse complement strand
ATCCCCTGAGCTACAGGCGCCGGGGTGTGCTTTTTTGCGGGCGTTGCGGCGGGGGAGCCGCTGGTGGCGCTGTCGTAGCCGTTGGTCGATCTGGGGTCAACCGGCAATCGGCGACGGCAGCACTCTTCGAGGCGGCCTGGTGCCCGTGGGTTCGCCGGTCGCGGGACCCTGCGAAACCGCCCGAGCTGTAAGGCTTTGCCGATTTTTTCGGCCGGTTGCCCACAGGTCGATTTGGACCGCCGTGGGAGGCCGGTGGCCAGGGCCCACAGGGCTTGAAATGGCGTCGGTTTTCGGCACAATGGCTGGATTCTGGAGGTCTAGCAGACTTCGCCCTTAGGGGGCAGGAGTTTGCTACCGCTGGGGTTTGCAGCCCCTGGCCAGCGGCCGGGGTCGAGCGCGGCCGGTCTGTGCGCCGCTCGCCGCAGGATCCTCCTGAATATGGGCCCTCCCGAGCATGGGCCCCCCGAGCACACCGTTCGACTGAGCTTACCGTTCGACTGAGCACACCAGCAGACAAGGATTGCCTCGCGAGGCGCCATATGGCTGAAGTATTGAACGTCAAGAAGCGCGAAAGTTTTGGCAAGCGCCGCACGCGGCGGATGCGCACCGGCGGCAGCATTCCCGCGGTGCTGTACGGCCACGGCGGCGAGACCGTTTCGCTGGCCGTGCCGACCGAACAATTGGCCGCGGCGATCCGTCACGGCAGCCGCCTGGTTGAGCTGCAGGGCGCGGTCGCCGAAAAGGCCCTGATTCGCGAATTGCAATTCGATACGTTCGGCGTCGACGTCTTGCATGTCGACTTTGCCCGCGTGTCGGAGGACGAACGCATCGAGGTCACCGTGGCGATCGAGCTGCGCGGCGAGGCCCCCGGCTTGAAGGACGGCGGCGTCGTTTCGCACCAGCTGCACGAAGTCGAGATCGAATGCCTGGCGGCGGCGATTCCCGACAAACTGTACTTGAGCGTGAATCATCTCGGTCTCAACCAATCGTTGACGATCAAAGACCTGTCGCTGCCGGCCAACGTCAAGGTGCTCGCCGAAGACGACACCGTCGTCGCCGAGTGCCACGAGCCGAAGGCGGTCGTCGAGAGCGAGGCGCCGGCCGAAGGGGCCGAGCCCGAACTGATCGGACGCAAGGCCGAAGACGAGGGAGAGGAAGGCGAGGAGTAGACGGGATTAGCCCAATCGAGCTGGGCCCCGCCCAGTTGGGCTGGGTCGTGGCAGTTGGGGTCGAACCACTGCCTGCCCGCGGCGCGGCCGGCCGGTCTCGACTTGGTGCAGACTCGCCTGCGGGCCGCCACCATGAAGCTCGTCGCAGGTTTGGGCAATCCGGGACGCAAGTACGACGACACGCGGCATAACGTCGGGTTTGCCGTGGCGAACGAACTAGCCAAACGGCATGCCCAAGGAACGCCGAAAGCGGCGTTCAAGGGAGATGCCATCGAGGCGACAATCGCCGGTCAAAAGACCGTGCTGTTGTGGCCCATGACGTTTATGAACAAGAGCGGCGCCAGCGTGGTGCTGGCCCGTGACTTTTACAAACTGACGAACCAGGACGTGCTGATCGTTTGCGACGACTTCAATCTGGCCTTGGGCAAGCTACGCCTGAGGCCCAAGGGGTCGGCCGGCGGTCAAAATGGACTGGACGACGTAATCCGCATGCTGGGTACCGACGAGGTCCCCCGCCTGCGGTTCGGGATCGGACCGGTGCCCCCGCAATGGGAGCACGCGGACTTCGTGCTCGGTAAATTCAACAAGGATGAGAAGCCGGTGCTGGCCGAGATGATCGTCCGGGCCGCCGACGCGGTCGAGTGTTGGATCCGCGACGGCGTCCAAGCCGGCATGACGAAATACAACTGACCCCCTATCGCGACGCGGCCAGAACCACCCCGCACCCACGAACAACCCGAGGAGTTCGACCCTTGCCCGCCCAAGTCTATGAAGGCTTTGTGATCTTCGATTCGAACCGCTACGGCCGCGACCAGGTCGGCGTGTCGAGCCAGATCGAGAAGACGGTCACCAAACTCGGTGGCGAAATGCTCGTCAGCCGGCTCTGGGAAGAGCGGCGCCTGGCGTACCCGATCAAGGGTCAGCGCAAAGGCACCTACTGGCTGAGCTACTTCCGCCTCGACAGCAACCAATTGACCGCGTTGAACCGCGAATTCGAGCTGAACGAGTCGATCCTTCGCTCGTTGGTGTTGAAGGTCGACGCGCGGATCGTCGACGCGCTGGTCGAGCACGCCAAGTCGACGGCTGAACGGCCCCAGCGGACCGAACGCCGCGAGCAACGGGCCGACACCGGCGAGGCGGCCGTCAGCGCCGTGTGAGTCGGACTCGAAACACACCTGCAGTGACCGAGTTGCCCCCTCCCCGAACGACAGTTTGCCTCGGCGGGGGCAATTTGGTAGCCTGCAGAAGCTAGGGAACGCATGTTCACATGTCGTTCCCAGGCCGGCTGCGTCGCGACGACGAAAACCGGCTACGCAGGGCGCCGCACGAGCCCTCAGGGAGATCGAGAAATGGCCGCGAGCTACAACAAGGTGGTGCTGGTCGGCAATGTGACCCGCGACCCGGAGCTGCGCTACACGCCCAACGGCGCAGCGGTCACGGAAATTGGCCTGGCGATCAACGATCGGCGCAAAGGCGCCAACGGCGAGTGGGTCGATGAAACGACGTTCGTCGACGTCACGCTTTGGTCGCGGCAGGCCGAGGTGGCCAATGAATACCTGACCAAGGGGTCGTCGGTGCTGATCGAGGGTCGCTTGAAGCTCGACTCTTGGCAAACACCCGATGGGCAAAAGCGAACCAAGCTGCGCGTCATCGGCGAGCGGATGCAGATGCTCGGCGGCCGCGGCGAACGGTCGGGCGGCGGTGGTGGCCCGCGCGGCGGTAGCGAATCGCAACGCGGCGGCGGCGACAGCTACGACGCCGGCGAACCGGCCGGCGCCTACAACGACGCCCCGCCGGATGATATTCCCTTTTAGTCGGGCACCTGCGCCGGGCCGGCGCAGGGTTGCTCGCGTCGGGCATCCAGCCCGCCACGAATCACAAACCAACCACAATCGAACTACATCTGAAACCTCAGGTCGTCATCATGTCCCAGCCTGCCTCGCCCCGCCGTGCCACGTCGTTCAAGCGCCTGCCCAAGGGAGAGCGCGGCGGCATCCAGTTGCTGCTGATCCAATCGGTCGATCATCTCGGCAAGCAGGGGGACATCGTCGAAGTCAAACGTGGCTACGCGATGAACTACTTGATGCCGCAGGGCCTGGCGACGATCGCCACGGAACACCACAAGCGGATGGTTGACAAGCACAAGGCCAAGCTGCAGGCGATTCAGAACGCTCGGCTCGCGCACCTCCGCGACCAGGCCGAAGAGCTCAGCAAGCAAAGCGTCACGATCGAGGCCAACGCCAACGACGAAGGGCATCTCTACGGTTCGGTGGGCCCGACGGACATCGCGGCTGCGCTCAAGAAGATGGATATCCCGATCACGTCCGACCAGATCCGCCTCGAAGGTCCGCTCAAAGAGTTGGGCCTATACACGGTCAAGGTGCACCTGGCCCAGGAGATCGATGCGGAATTGAAGGTGTGGGTCGTGCCCACGGTCAGCGAAGACGCCGGCTGATCTGCCGTGGAATCCCGGCGCGTTTGCGGCGGTGAACCAAGCTTTGCACCGCCGGGGCCGGCGAAACCTGCCCGCTGGCAACGGCTTAGCGCAAACGATTGAACGAGCCGCAGCCGGCGGTATCATCCACGGTCCGCCGGTTGCCCATCAGTGCCGCAGGTTGCGCACCAAGGCCGCCGGGCCGATTCGAACACGGAGGTTGCCGTCCGATGGCCACGCACGCGCGCGTCGACACTCCCAATCGCACGGTCTCGCCGGACATCTTCACCCGGCAGGTGCCTCACGACCTCGACGCTGAGCGGGCGGTGCTGGGCAGCATGTTGCTCGAGCCTTCGTGTTGCGATGACGTCGTCATGACGCTCAGTTCGCACGATTTCTACGACGAGGCGCACGCAACCCTGTGCCAGCACATCATCGAGCTGCACAACGAGGGGGTGCGGGTCGAAGCGACGCTGCTGATCGACCGCTTGCGGCAGCAGGGGGCGTACGAGCTCGTCGGCGGCGCCGCCGCGATCGCCGAGTTGGTCGGCTCGACGCCGCACGCGGCGCATGCCGTGCACTACGCCAAGATCGTCCGCGAAAAGGCGGCGCTGCGCGAGCTGATTTATGCCAGCAGCGAGAATCTACGCGAAGCCTACGAAGTGCGGTTTACGCCCCGCGAAGTCCTCGACCGCGCCGATGCCCGCATGTCCCGACTGCTCGAAGACCGGGCCGGCGGACGGATCGACAACCTCAAATCGGTGCTGAGCGACGCGCTGGCCCGCATCGACCAGCGCATGAAGAACGCCGGGGGGATCAGCGGCCTCGAAACCGGGTTCGTCGATCTCGATGCCACGCTCGGCGGGCTGCAATCGTCGGAGCTGATCATCCTGGCCGCCCGGCCGAGTATGGGCAAAACGGCGCTGGCGGCCAACATCGCCGAATATGCGTCCGTCGATCTTGGCAAGGTGGTGCTCTTCGTCAGCTTGGAAATGTCGCGGCTCGAACTGGCCGACCGTCTGTTGTGTTCCCGGGCTCGGGTCAACGGTCACAAGCTGCGCAACGGCACGATCTCCATGGATGAGCTGCAGGGCATCATCCGCACCGCGACGCAGATGAACACGGCGCCGCTGTTCATCGACGATACCCCCAGCCGGACGATGACCGAAATTGCCGCCACCGCGCGGAGGCTCAACGGCGACGGCGAAAAGAAGCCCAAGCTCGGCCTCATCGTGATCGACTATCTGCAGCTGATCGAGCCGGACAATGCCGACGAGAACCGCCAGGAGCAGGTGGCCAAGATCGCCCGGCGCCTCAAGGCGCTGGCCCGCGAAATCGACGTCCCGGTGCTGTGCCTGGCCCAGTTGAACCGGCAGGCTGAAGCGACAAAGGACAACCGGCCGCGACTGTCGCACCTGCGTGAAAGCGGTGCCATCGAGCAGGATGCCGACGTCGTGATGTTCGTCCACCGCGAAGAATACTATCACACCCCCGACGAGATCGAGGAACAGCGCCTGGCGGGCAAGTCGCTGGTGATCGTGGCGAAACACCGCAATGGTCCGACCGGCGAGGTCAAATTGACCTGGTTGCAGGATTACACGCGGTTCGAGAATTCGGCGCACGAATACGGCGACGGCAGCTTCTAGCGCTGCCTGCGGGTCGCTAGCACGAATAGGTGCCGGCAACAGGCTGCTGCCGCGCCGCGGCAAACCGCGGGCGCAGGAACCGACCGAATCCGCATTGTTTCCGCGCTGCCTTTTGGGTATCTCTTCCCCGCCAGCCGCCGGGCGCTCGTCGCCCGAGGCTGAACACGTCGGCTTTGCGTTCGTCTGCGCGGCACCGAGAAGTCTCGTCAAACGCCGCGCCGGACGCAGCCAGGTCTCATCGCCTCCGAAATCGCAACAGGGAACTCGTTGCCGATGTTTCGTGGCCGTTTCGGCGACCGCGGAAGACGCTGCGCGAATTGCGCCGCGCCGGCGCTCGCGATTTGCGTAGCGCTGATCGTGCCGCGGATGGCATCCGGGCAGGCGCCGGGCGGCTATCCATCGCTCGAGCAAGTGGCGCCCGGGCGTTCACGTCCGCTGGAAGGCAACTCGGCGGCTCCCTTCGTTCCGAGCACGACCGAAGCGCTCCCCGCGCCGGGCTCGGTGGCGCCACTCCCCGCCCCCGGTACCCCGGCACCCGCCGCCGCCCCGTTCGGTCCGGGCACCGCCATACCGCCCGCCGCCGGGCACACTCCGGCTGCCGTCCCCAAGCAGGGCGAGATCGTGGCCGACGTCCGCGTGGTCGGCCACGATGCCATCAAACTCTCGAAGATCCAGCCGCACATCCACACCCGGGCCGAGCGGCCGTTCGACCCAGAGCTGATTCAGGACGACGTCCGCAGCTTGAACCGTTCGCGGATGTTCATCGACGTGCAGGCGTTGTACGATCGGCGGCCCGACGGCGGCCTGGTCGTCATCTTCAAAGTCGTCGAGCGGCCGACGCTCAAGTACATCAAGTTCCTCGGCCGCGACAAAATCCGCGAAAAGGTGCTGCTCAAGAAGTCAGAGCTCACCGTCGGGACTTCGCTCGATCCGTTCGCGATCGAAGAGGCCCGCCGCCGCATCGAACAGTTCTATCACGACAAGGGCTTCCAGAAGGCCCAGATCACGGTGCGCGAGGGCACGCAGAAAGGCGATCACGGCGCCGTCTTCGAGATCGTCGAAGGTCCGCGGCAAAAGATCGGCGAGATCGGCTTCATCGGCAACACGATCGCCACCGGCGCACGGCTCAAGACACAGATCCAGGCCAAACCGGCGCTCTTGGGCGTGTGGAAGGGCTACTACGACGAGCAGAAGATCACCGCCGACAAGGAAAAGCTGACCGATTATTACCGTAGCCTCGGGTACTTCCGGGCCCAGGTCAGCCCCGAGATCGAGTTCAACGAGGACAGCGACCGGGCCAAGCTGACGTGGGTCATCAACGAGGGCCCGCGCTACCGCATTCGCAACGTGCGCTTTATCGGCAACGAGAAACTCGACACGCAGTTGCTCTCCACCGACCTGGAAGTCCAGCAAGGCGAATTCTTCGATCGCGGGCTGTTGAATCAAGACCTGGCCAAGATTCAGGACGAATACGGCGGGCGCGGCTACATCTTTGCCGACATCCAGGCCGACCCACGGTTTCAGGAAGAACCGGGCACACTCGACCTGGTGTACGTCATTCGCGAAGGGCAGCAGTGGCGCGTCGGCAAGGTGAACGTCCACATCGAGGGCGAGAACCCGCACACGCGCATCTCCACGGCGCTCAATCGCATCGATCTGCGGCCGGGCGACATTGTCGACATCCGCAAGGTCCGCGCCAGCGAGCGCCGGCTGAAAGCCTCGGGCTTGTTCCTCACCGATCCAAGCCGGGGCGAACCGCCGCGCATTTCGTTCACGCCGCCGGAGAACGTCGACCTGGAAACAGGATTGGTGCGCGATCCGCGCGCCCCGCGCGGCAAGTTCCGCGGCCAGAGCCCCGACCCCAACGACAAGCCCCCCGGCGTCATCGATCTGACGCTGACCGGCAAGCTGGTACCGGTGAGCGCGCCGGCTGCTGCGCCGCAGCAAGGATCGGCGGCGCCGGCCGCTTCGCCTCGCACCGCGCCATCGCCAGTCACAACCGCGCCATCGCCTGCGGCAACCGCGCCGCAGGGGGCGGCCGCCATGCCGCGCCCGCACGCTGCGCAGCGTCTGCCGATCAAGGACGGAGTACGCGCGGTGCGGTTCCAATCGCCGATCTACGGCGGTCGCACGATGCCCTTACCGCAAGCCCCGGCGCCGGTGCTGGGTGGAGCCGGCGGCTACAACGCGGCGGCGCCTCCCAGTCAGTACACGGCGCCCTCGGTGCCACCCAGCCCGGGCGTGCCTGGGACGCTGGAGCCGCGCTACGGCTCGACATCGCCGGCGGTGCCCAACGCCGTACCGCAGTCGCCCAGCCCGGCCTTCAGCCAGAATTTCGATCCACCGCCGGCCTTTGCAGCCCCGCCGACCACGCCGGGCGCACAACCGATGCTGGGGCCGGCCCCGCAGCTTTATCCCCAAGGCGGCTACAACTTCCTCAATCAACAGCCGGGCGCTCCTCCGACGATCGATCTCGACACCTATGTCAGCGAGACGCAAACCGGGCGGCTGATGTTCAGCGTCGGCGTGAACTCCGACGCGGGTGCTGTCGGCTCGGTCACCCTCGACGAACAGAACTTCGACTTGATGCGTTGGCCGCGCAGCTTTGAGGAAATTCGCAACGGCACCGCGTTTCGCGGCGCCGGACAGCAGTTCCGCATCGAGGCTGTGCCCGGCACCCAGGTGCAGCGCTACTCGTTCAATTTCCGTGAGCCGTACTTGCTCGACACGGCCGTGAGCTTGGGCCTGAGCGCGTTCATGTATACGCGCCGGTTCCAGGACTGGGACGAACAGCGTCTTGGCGGTCGCGTCTCCTTGGGCTACCAATTCTCGCCCGACTTGTCTGGCACCGTGTACGTCCGCGGCGAGAACGTCAACATCAGCAACATCACCACGCCGGCGCCGCAGGACTTGCTCGACGTCGTGGGCGACAATTCACTGTTCATCGGCGGTGTGAGCCTTGCGCACGACACGCGCGACAGTACATTCATGCCGACCGAAGGCCACTACGTCGAGCTTTCGCTGGAGCAGGGGTTCGGTAGCAACTCGTTTCCCCGTGCCAATGTCGAAGGCCGCCAATACTACTTGCTGCGGCAACGGGCCGACGGTTCGGGCCGACAGACGTTCGGCGTGACTGGCCGAATCGGCTTCACGGGCAGCGACACCCCCATCTTCGAAAACTACTTCGCGGGTGGTTTCACCACGTTGCGCGGCTTCGATTTCCGCGGCGCATCGCCGCGCGAGATGGGCGTTACGGTCGGTGGCGAGTTCCTGGCCCTCGGCTCGGCCGAGTACATGTTTCCACTGACCGCCAACGATATGCTGCGCGGCGTGGTCTTCTGCGACTTCGGTACCGTCGAGCCCGACGTACGATTCGACGCCGACAGCTTCCGCGTCGCGCCGGGCTTTGGTCTGCGCGTCAGCGTACCGGCGCTGGGCCCCGCACCGATTGCGCTCGACTTCGCCGTGCCGGTCATGCATGCCGACGGCGACAATTTGCAGAACTTCAGCTTCTTCGTGGGCTTCGGCCGATAGCCCCGAAGCCGGTCATCGGCCCGTGCTCACCAGTAGTACCCGCGATAGCCGTAGTACGGGGCCGGGGCATAGGTGCGGTAGCCGTACGGGTAGCCCGGGCCATACGTATAACCGTACCATGGGCGATAGTAGCTGTAGTACGGCGCGCCGTACCCGTAGTAGCTGTAATAGCGCGGCCCGTAGTAGTTGCCATACCAGTACGGCCGATAGCCATAGCCGTATCCCCAGCCGATGGGCGCGATGGGGGCGGCTCCGCCGGTCAACATGTCGACCGGAATCCGCTCTGATCGTTCCTCGATCGGGCCGTAATTGCGCTGAATCGCAAACATAACCGGGGCATGGACCCCGCTCGCCGGGGCCGATTTCAGGCCCACGACCGTGGCACGCGGCATTTCGTCGGCCTGGGCCAACGAGCCTGCCGCCACAAACCCCGCGAAGAGCAGGCCGCTCACAATCGCCGGAATCACAAATGTTCGACGCGCACGCATGACCCACCTCCTCACGTTTTTGCGCCGCATTGGCACAATCACACCGGCCACTTCCATCCTAGAAGCCGGCCCAAAACGCAGTCAAGGAAGCGGCGGTGCGCGCAGAGAAAAATGCGCCCGCGGCGGCAACGCCGGGGTTTACCTAACCGGCAAACTACCCACCCGGAAATGCTCATCCAGGGGGCGTTGGAAGGCATCGATCTGGCCGCCCAAAACCTCGGCGACCCGGACAGTTTGTCGGGCGGCGTGCGATTCGAGAATGGCGTAAGCCGCCGCCAGATCGAGCAATCCCTCGCGGCCGCTGGTCTCCGGCAGGCGGCCCCCCTCGATGGCCTGCAGCCAGTCAAATTGGCTGAGCGCGAAGCTATCGGCCAGGCCCAGCGGGAATTCGCGTCGTTGCCGTTCAAGCGGCGCGCGAGTGCGGTAAAGCTCAGCCAGGGAATGGCTCTGGCCATCGTCGGTCGTCACACAGTCGCCGTCCACGCGCCCGCGCGATCCATACCAAACGGTGCCCGAGCCGAGCACGGTCGGTCCGCCATGTCCGCCCCAGCTCGCTGACAATTGCGCGACCGCGCCGGAGCGCGTGGTCGCCGTAGCAAAAAAAGTATCGTCAGCGTCGCAGTCAATCTCAGCCACGACGCGGCCCGCCGCATCGCGCGTCACGCGGCGCGGTTCGAGCACGGCTGTGTTTCCCGTCACGGTCTCGATCTCGCCCGCCACGGCGCGAATCTGATCGAAGAAGTGGACGCCCAGATCGAGGCTGATCCCGCCGCCGGTCGCTAAGCGATGCCGCCACGGCGTTTCGGCGACGATGCGATCGGGCGCCCACCAGGTGCCGATGTAGCCCAGAAGCACCATCTGCAACCGACCGCCGACACCTGCGTCGGCCTGCTCGAACAACCAGCGCAGTTGGCGCGTCGAGGGGGCGTGGCGAAAGTTCTCGAAGACTCCCAGCGTGAGTCCGCGCGCGGCCGCGAACTCGCACATCCACCGGCCCGCCGCCACGGTCACCGCCAGCGGCTTTTGCACGAGCAAGTGCTTGCCCGCGGACAGCGCCGCGTGAGCCACCTGGTGATGCAATTCGTGCGTCGTGAAATCGTTCACCGCGTCGATCGGCGCCGTCGCGATCATCTGGCGGTAGTCGGTGTAGATTTCGACGTCGACTTCGGGCTGGAAATCGCCCAGGTACTCGTCGCCGATAGCCAGCGGGTCGCCGGCGATCTGGCTCACGGCGGGGCGCTGCGCCGCGGAGCCGCCGCGACGCAGATATCCTCGCGCGTCGGCCTCGTTGCGCGCGCACAGCGCCGTAATGCGAAACCCGTCGTAGCCGGCCTCGCGCAGCAGGCGATAGCCCCGCAAATGCGCCGCCAGGATCCGCCCGCAGCCGACAATCCCAATGCGAATCATGACGGCCGCGCTCAGTCGTAGCGAATCAGGCTGAAAGTCCGATGCGGCGCGATCTTGGCCGCGCCACCCAAGCCCGACAGTTCGATGACAAAGGCGCACTCCGCGACGGTGGCGCCCGTCTTTTCGACCAATTGGCAGCAAGCCGCCATCGTGCCGCCGGTCGCCAGCAGGTCGTCGATCAGCAGCACGCGCTGCCCCGCCTTGAGACCGTCGACGTGGACCTCGAGCGTATCGGTGCCGTACTCCAGTTCGTAGTGAAACGCGTGCGTGTCGAAGGGCAATTTGCCCGGCTTGCGGATTGGCACGAAGCCGACGCCGAGCCGCAGCGCCAACGGCGCCGCGAAGATGAATCCCCGGGCCTCGGCCGCCGCGACCGCGTCGATCTGCTGCCCGCGATAGCGCTCGGCGAGCTGATCGATCACGGCCTCAAAGGCCCGTGGCTCGGCCAGCAACGGCGTAATATCGCGAAACAGAATGCCCGGCTTCGGGAAATCGGGAATGGCCCGAATGAACTCGGTGAGCACGACAGACATCACGGCACACTCAACGGCGGAAAGAAAGCGTTGAGTATAGCCGCGGCGTGGGGCGGTGCGAGCCGCCAGCAAGATCGCGGTCTACGGATTCGGACCCTGCAGCGAATAGGCCAGCTTGTGCAGGGCTTCGGTTTCGATCTGGCGCACGCGTTCCCGGGTCAGGCCGAGCGACTCGCCGATTTCCTTGAGCGTCCGGGGCTGCTGATCGTCGAGACCGAACCGCATCCGCAGCACGGTTGCCTCGCGCGGATCCATGGTCTCGAGCAACCGCAGCACCTCGGCCAGCGCATCGGTCTCGACCATTTCCTCTTCGGGATTCTTTGCCCGTTCGTCCATCACCATCTCGCCCAGCGACCAGCCGGCCTCGGCCTGGTCGGTCTGTGGGGTCGAGTTGTAGATGCGGATCGCCTTCTTGATGATCGGCAGCTTTTTGCGCGGCAGGCCCAAGACGCGCGCCACCTCTTCGGGCGTGGGCGTACGACCGAGCTCCTCGGTCAGCCGCGCGCTGGCCCGGCGCCACTTGCTCAACAGCTCGACCATGTAGGCCGGGATGCGAATCGTCTTGGCCGTGTTGATCAGCGCCCGCTTGATCGATTGCTTGATCCAGTAGCTGGCATACGTGCTGAACCGCGTGCCCATCGCCGGGTCGAAACCCTCGACGGCACGCAACAGGCCCAGGTTGCCTTCCTCGATCAGGTCTTGCAGGCCGAGCCCCTTGCCCGTGTAACCGCGGGCAATATTCACGACCAGCCGCAGGTTGGCCCGAACCATGCGGTCCCGGGCCTTCGTGTCGCCCTTGGCAATGGCATCGGCCAGCTCTTGCTCGTCGGCAGCCGAGAGCAGGGCCGTTTCGTTGATCTCGCGCAGGTACGTCTCCAGCGGAGACTGCACAGCGGCCGAGGGGCGTCGACGAGTTGCAGGCATGCGGGGCCGATCCGTGCGCAGAGTGCGAAGTATCTCAAAGCTGGCCCAGTTACTATCGACGCTACGCCAGCGGATTCTGCACCGCTGGCGCCAGCAAAGCGTTTGGGTGGACCGTGCCGGCCGCAACGGTTGTGCCAGCGACTCCGCAACCGGACCGGGGGAGCACACCGCAACTCGGGATCGGGTATTCTGAAAAGCGCGATTGCCTGCGGGACTGTCTGGGGTCCGCGCGGGTGCGAGGCGCCCCGGCCTGCTGCTCTCACCGAGAAACTCGGCCATGCCCGACTTTACGCACGAATCCCCCAGTGCGGGCGACGGCTACACGAATTCCGAAACGCTGCAGGCGGCACAACTCTACCTGGAGCAGCGGCTCGAACGCGGCGAGCCGATTCCCGAACACGGCTGGCAACAGTTCTACGCCGTCTACGAACCGCTGATTCGGCGTTTTGCCGTGCGGTGCCGGGTGCCGGCCGACGAACTGGACGATTGCGTGCAAGAGGCGCTGCAAACGGTGATCGTCGCGCTGCGCGATTTCCGGTACGAGCGCAGCCGCGGGAGCTTTCGCGGGTGGCTGTATTCGCTGGTTCGTTCGCGCGCGACCGATTTGATGCGGCGACGCCTGCGGCGGACCGCCAGGCTCGATCTGGGGGCCCCAACCGAGCAAGTGGCCGGTCCGGCCGCCGAGCCGTCGGCCGAAATCGATCGCCGCTGGCACTCGGCCCTGGTTCAGCAGGTGGTCGAACAACTTCGGGGCGAAGTTTCGCCGCGGAATTTCGAGGTTTTTTACTTGCGGGCCATCGAGGAACGGAGCGTGGCCGAGGTCGCCGAGCGTACCGGCTCGAGCCCCGAAAAAGTTCGCTATCGCCACCACCGCATGGTGCGCAAGTTCCGCGACTTGTTCTTGCTGCTGACGGGCGAAGAGTACCAGCCGCTCTGAGGCTGGGAAAAAATTTTCTCGCCGCGCGCAACGCCGGGCCGTTTCGAGCGTAGAGCCTGACGTCACACCTGCCCGGCGTCCGATGGCTGCGGTCGACCGACCGCCGCATCGATCCCACCTTGAGCGCCCGCTCACCGCGGAGGCCGAGCATCCGCCCACCGAGGAGAGGCACTGCCATGCGGTATTCACGCTCTGGTCTATTTGCGCGCCAAGTTCGCATCACCCACCGACGGACTGCGAGCGCCGCGCGCCGGCGGCGCGGCTTCACGCTCGTCGAACTACTCGTCGTGATTGCCATCCTCGCCATTCTGATGGCGCTATTGATGCCGGCCGTTCAGGCGGCGCGGCAGTCGGCCCGGCGCTCGCAATGCGGCAACAATCTCAAGCAGCTCGGCCTGGCGTTACACCAATACCACACCACGCACGCTTCGTTCCCGCCCAGTTCTACCGGCACGCTGGTCGGACCGTTCGGCGGCGACTACCGCCTCGAGCCTGCGCCGGCGCGGTCGCGCCCCGGCACCCCGTCGGGTCACGTGTTTAGCTGGTACGCCCTGTTGTTGCCGTACGTCGAACAACAAGGGTTGGCGGCGGTCGTCGATTTCCAGCGGCTCACCTGGGACGAAACGGGCTACGACACTGCGCGCCCGCAAGGCAACGTGGCCGCGGCCCAAACGCGAATTGCCTCGCTGCTCTGCCCTTCGATTGGCGAGACATTCAACTCCGACGCGACCGAATACGCACAGGTCGACGTGTGGAGCGGGCCGGCGCTAACGAACTACGTCGGCTTCGGCGCCAGCACCTGGGAAAAGCTGATTGGCGAAACGCCCGACGGCGTGCTGGTGCCGCCGACATTCAAACGGCCACATCCCGTACGGCTCGAAGACATCAAGGACGGCACTTCGAACACGCTCGCATGCACCGAAACGAAAGAGCGCAACTATGCCGCCTGGTTCGATGGCAATACGGCCACGGCAGTCGCGATGCTGCCAGCCAGCGGCGACACGCAGGCCGCCTTGAATCGCTCGGTCTACTTGTCGATGAGCGTACTGAACAGCGGCCCCATGACCGGCTTTCAGCAAGATTGGACCTGGGGTCCAAGCAGCGAGCACGAGGCCGGCGCCAATCATCTGATGGCCGACGGCAGCGTGCGATTCATCGCCGACCAGGTCGATAGCACCACCTATCGCGGGCTGGCCACGCGGGCCGGCAAAGAAGTGTTGGGCTCCTACTGAGCGACGCGGCAAGAAAAACACAGCCCCCGGCGCGGCGGTCGAGCCGTCCGGGGGCTGTTGTGTTCAAACGCCCACACCGCGGGGCAATTACGATGCGTCGCCGCCCGGCTGGATCAGCGGACCCGAGCCGCCGCCGACGCCGCCCTTGAGCGGAGTGCTCGAAGTCGGCCGGCTGGGGGCCTGCTTCTCGGGCTCCTTCTGATCGATGTCGTCCTGGGTCCATTCGACCCGCTTCCGCGACAAGCCGATCTTGCGCTCGTCGGTATCGACACGAAGAATCTTCACCTCGATGTCGTCGCCAACCTTCACGACGTCTTCCGGATTCTCGACCTTGTGGTCGGCCAATTCCGAGATGTGCAGCAAACCCTCGAGCCCGTCTTCGAGCCCGACGAACACGCCGAAATTGGTCAGCTTGGTCACCTTGCCGTGGACGATCTGGCCCGGCTGGTAACGGCTGGGGATATCGGTGCTCCAGGGGTCGTTCGAGAGCTGCTTCAGGCCCAAGGCGATGCGGCGGCGCTCCTGATCGACCGAGAGCACCCGGCATTCGACCTCGGCGCCCTTTTCGAGCATTTCGCTGGGGTGGCTGATCTTGCGGGTCCATGACATGTCGCTGACATGCAACAGACCGTCGATGCCTTCTTCGATTTCGATGAAGGCGCCATAGTTGGTCAGGTTGCGGACGCGGCCCTTGACCAACGTACCCGGCGGGTAGCGATCGGCCACCTTGTCCCAAGGATTGGCCTGAGTCTGCTTCATGCCGAGCGAGATCTCCTGCTTCTCCTTGTTGATGCCCAGCACGACGACTTCGATTTCGTCATCGATGTGCACCAGTTCGTTCGGATGGTTGATCCGCTTGGTCCACGACATTTCGGAGATGTGCACCAGGCCTTCGATGCCTTCCTCGAGCTTGACGAAGGCGCCATAGCTCATCACGTTCGTGACGGTGCCCTTGACGATGCTGCCCACGGGATACTTGCTCTCGACATTGTCCCAGGGGCTGGGCATCCGCTGCTTGAGACCCAAGGCGATCTTTTCGCGCTCGCGGTCGATATGCAGGACCATGACCTCGATTTCCTGGTCGATGGCGACCATTTCCGAGGGATGCCCGATGCGGCCCCAGCTCATGTCGGTGATGTGCAGCAGGCCGTCGATGCCGCCCAGATCGACGAACGCACCGAAGTCGGCGATGTTCTTGACCACGCCGCGGCGCACCTGGCCGACTTCGAGCGTCGACATGAGCTGCGCCTTTTTCTCGGCACGCTCGGTCTCGATCAGCGCACGCCGGCTGACGACGATGTTGCGCCGGGCCTCGTCGATCTTGAGCACCAGGCACTGGATCGTGCGGCCGATGTAATCGCCGATGTCGTGCGGCCGGCGGATATCGACCTGGCTGGCGGGCAGGAAGACGTTGACGCCGATGTCGACCAACAAGCCGCCCTTGATCTTCCGCGTGACGTTGCCGGTGACGATGTCGTTCTCGTGCACCGTCTCCATCACCTTGAGCCAGGCCTCGATCTTCTCGGCCTTGCGCTTGCTCAGGGCGATCATGCCGCCGACGTCGTCGCTATCGCCGAAGTGGTCCTCGACGTCCTCGATCAACACCTTGATCGTCTGGCCGGGGACCGGCGGTTCGTCCTCGGGCCCCCATTCGTTGAGCGGAATGACGCCTTCGCTCTTGTAACCGACGTCGACCAGAACATTGTCGCCCTCGATCCGCAGGATCTTGCCTTCGACGATCTGGTTGATGGAGATGTCCTGACCGCTCCAACCCAGTTCACCTGGATCGGTGGTCTCGACGGCGCCGCCCAGCGCGTCGCTCCATTCGTCCTCGGTGATGTCGAAACTGCGGATGAGATTGCGATTGACCATGTGTGTGCGTGTGACTTTCTGGCCGCCAGAGCAAGCTGCGGCCGCCTGCCCGATTTCCCAGGTCGCTCGACCCGGACGGGCAAAGAGGGTTCGAGGCATCCGCCCCTGCCGGTCGTCCCACAACGGAGGACCTGCGTAACAGGCGCGAGAACCCGGGTTTATAGCAAATCGCCCGGGGCGCCTCAAATGCTCACCGGCAAGCAAGCGAGGCGATCGGTCCGCCCACTGAGAAGGCAAAGAGCGAATCACAACATGGGATAAATAGAGAAATCAGGATGCCACAGGCTGTACATGGCAATAGAATCGCAAACTATTCAACACAAATGACTTACATACAACCACTTGACCTTTCAATCGGTGTGATACAATTGATTGAAACAGACGTTTGAATGCTGGCGCTGGCTGCCCCCACTCATGGCCGAAGACACACGTGCTCGACTTCTCGATGCGGCCGGCGAGGTCTTTGCGGCTCACGGCTACGAGGTGGCCACGATTCGCGACATCTGTCAGCGGGCAGGGGCGAATCTGGCCGCGGTGAACTACCACTTCGGCGACAAGCACCGCCTGTATGTCGAGGCAGTCCGGCAGGCTTACTGCCTGCGATCCGAACAGTTCCCGTTGCCGGAACAGCAACCCGGCGTGACGTCCGTCGAACGATTGCGGCGATACGTGCGGATGTTTCTCGAACGGCTGTTGCTCGAAGAACGCCGCCACTGGCACAAGGAGTTGATCCTCCGCGAGCTGGCTCGACCGACCGACGCGTGTGCCGAAGTGGTCCGCGATTTCATCCGCCCGATGGCCAGCCTGCTCGAAGAGATCTTGTTGGAATGTTCCCTCGGTTTGTCGCACGAGCGGCTGTGGCTGGTGGGCTTCAGCGTCGTGGGGCAGTGCCTGTTCTATTACGTGCAGCAACCCATCGCCGAACAACTCTACGGCCAGGACGCCTATCGCGAAC
The DNA here is from genome assembly GCA_019694435.1 of Pirellulales bacterium. Taxonomy (NCBI): domain Bacteria; kingdom Pseudomonadati; phylum Planctomycetota; class Planctomycetia; order Pirellulales; species Pirellulales bacterium. The sequence goes on along the minus strand of JAIBBZ010000045.1, from coordinate 18,549 downwards.
TGTCGATTGAGAAGCTGGCCAACCACATTGCCGATTTCACGCTGGCCGCGCTGGGCCTGGCGCCGCCACTCCGGCAACAGTTGCTTGCCGAGGTCCGCGCATGAACTGGATTGCCTGGCAAATGTTGGTGGGCGATCGGGCGAAGTACTGGGGGACGATCTTCGGCGTCGCCTTCGGCACGCTGTTGATTGCACAGCAGACTTCGATCTTCATCGGACTGATGCGCCGCACTGCCAGCCAGATCATCGACGTGCGCGAGGCCAGCGTGTGGGTCATGGACCCCAACGTCGAAAATTCCGACGAAGTGCGGCCCCTGTCGAGCAGCGACCTGTACCGCATCCGTGGCGTGCCGGGCGTGGCCTGGGCCGTGAACTTCTATAAGGGTCAGGCCCGCGCCAAGATCGCCGACGGCCGATTCCGGCAGGTGATGCTGATGGGCGTCGACGACGCCACGCTCGTCGGGGCGCCGGCCAAGATGCTGCTGGGCAACCTGGCCGACTTGCGCCGGCCTGACGCCGTGGTGGTCGATAAGGCCGGTTATCAATACCTCTGGCCGGGTGAAACGCCCACGCTGGGCAAGAGCCTGGAGATGAACGACCGTCGCGCCGTAGTGGTGGGCATCTGCGAGGCTTCGCCGCCCTTCATGACGTTTCCGATCGTCTATGCGCGCTTCACGCAGGCGGTCGAATACGTCGCGCGGGAACGCAACCGATTGTCTTTCGTGCTCGTCGAGCCACAGCCCGGACACACGCCCGCGGAAGTGGCCCGGCGGATCACGGCCCAGACCGGCCTGTTGGGCCAGACGCAGGACGAGTTCTTCTGGCGAACGATCGGCTATTACCTGCGTTCGACCGGCATTCCGGTCAACTTCGGGATCACGATCACGCTGGGTTTCCTGGTGGGCACAGCGATTGCCGGCCAGACGTTTTATTTGTTCACGATCGAAAACCTGAAGCAATTCGGCGCGCTGAAAGCGATGGGCCTGTCCAACGCGCGGCTGGTGCTGATGGTGCTGTTGCAGGCCATGATCGTCGGGGCCCTGGGATATGGAATTGGCATCGGCCTGGCGGCGTTGTTCTTCGAGGCGACGCGCGACGTGACCCATCTGGCCGGCTTCTACTTGCCCTGGCAGGTCGTCGCGGGGGCCGCGGCGGCCGTGTTGATCATTGTCGTCGTATCCGCGCTGGTCAGCATTCGCAGAGTGCTCGTCCTCGAGCCGGCCATCGTCTTTCGAGGCTGACGCGCCCGCGAATTTGAACCCACACCATGGTCGATCGACTACCAACTGCTGCCCCCCCGAGAATCGACACCACGACGGTGGCCGTCGCATGTCGCGGTTTGACCAAGGAGTTCGACTCGGGCGAATCGAAGGTTCGCGCGGTGAGCGAGGTGGACGTCGACGTTTATGCCGGCGAGTTGACGCTGCTGGTTGGGCCCAGCGGTTGCGGCAAGACCACGTTGATCTCGCTCGTGGCCGGATTGCTCGAGCCGACCAACGGCGCGATCAGCTTATTCGGCGTCGACCAGTCCGAATTGAGCAATCGACAGCGGCTGCGTTATCGCGCGGCCAACATCGGCTTTGTGTTTCAGCAATACAACCTGCTGCCGGCGTTGTCGGCCACGGACAACGTCGCGGTGCCGCTGCTGATTGGACACCGCGATCGCAATCAGGCCCGGCAGATCGCCGCGGGCATGCTCGACCAGGTCGAACTCACCGACCGCGCGCACGCGCGGCCGAATCAGCTTTCCGGCGGCCAGCAGCAGCGCGTCGCCATCGCCCGGGCGCTGGTGCACGAGCCGCGGCTGCTGGTTTGCGACGAGCCGACCGCGGCACTCGATGCCCACTCGGGCCAGACCATCATGGAACTCTTGCGCCGCGTGGCGGTGCAATCGGATCGCGCGGTGATCGTCGTCACGCATGACAGCCGGGTGTTTTCCTACGGCGACCGCATCATCGAAATGGCCGACGGCCGCGTCGTCCGTGTCGAAGCCAAGTCCGCTGCCGCTGCAAAGGTTTGACATATGGGACTGCCTCGCAACTTCTTCCTGCCGCTCTTGGCCGTCGGATCGCTGGGGCTGATGGGGTATCACGTGTCGCGCACGCACGTCAGCCGCCCACAGCTCGCGCCTCCGGCCCCGCCACCCCGGTCTCCCTTTGCCGACGTCGTCGCCGGCTCGGGCCTGGTCGAGGCCCGTACCGAAAACATCCATGTCGCCTCGCCCCTGCCGGGCACCGTGGCCGAGGTGCCGGTCAAGGTTGGCGAGCGCGTCCGCGCAGGGCAGCTCCTGTTCCGGCTCGACGACCGGCAGATGCGTGCCGAGCTGGCAGTGCGCCAGGCCCAACGCGAATCGGCCGCCGCGTCCCTGGCGCGGCTCGAACAAATGCCGCGCGCGGAAGAGATTGCCCCCAGCGAGGCGCGCGTCGGCCGCGCGGCCGCCGAGCTTAAGGCACAAGAAGACCTGCTCGCGCGGCGCTCGAAGCTGTTTGCCAACAAGACGATTTCGGAAGAGGAATTGATCCAATCGCGCCAGGCGGTGGCCGCTGCGCGCGAGGCCCTGGCGCAGGCCGAGGCCGAAGATCATCTGCTCAAAGCCGGGGCCTGGGAACGCGACCTGGTCGTAGCACGCGCCGAGGTGGCCAAGACCGAAACGGCGATCGGCCAGATCCAGACCGAACTCCAGCGACTCGAAGTCTGCGCACCGGTCGATGGCGACGTGCTCAAAGTCGACGTACGGCCCGGCGAGTTTGTCGGCACCCCGCCGGGCCAGCCGCTCGTCGTGTTGGGCGATCTGAGCCGTTTGCACGTCCGGGTCGAGATCGACGAACAAGACATCCCCCGATTCCGGCCGGGCATGCCGGGCAAGGCCGTGGTACGCGGCGGCGACGGCAAGCCGATTCCCCTGGAGTTCGTCCGCGTCGAACCGTATGTCGAGCCGAAAATCGCTCTCACGGGCGACCCCGGCGAGCGCGTCGACACCCGGGTCTTGCAGGCGATCTACGCGATGGCTCCGAGTACGCAAGGCTGCTACGTCGGCCAGCAGATCGACGTGTTTCTCGAAGTCGCCCCCGCGGCCCAGGACAGCTCGAGCCAGCCGGCTGCGCCCCGTCCCGCTGCGACAACAGCCGACGCGGGCGAAGCTGCCTTGCGCTGATCGCGCCTTTGTCAGACGCGCGTCACAGCATTCGGCACCAGGCAACAGTTCACCGTGGCAGTGGCGCAGTCGACTGGCGCATTTCGCTATAGGCCGTGCCGAACAGTGCATCGCCTTCGCCCGTGGCGTCGGCAAAGCCTTGACCCGGCGCGGGCGCGCCGGCGACGCGCGTGCGAATCGACAATTCAGTCTCGAGCGACGACGTCACACCGTTTCCGCGGAAATTGCCGGTGATCGCCGCCGCTAGTTCGGGTAGAGCCGAGGTGGCGAGCGCCACGTGTCCGTCGGCCACGGCCAGGCCGTGACTGGGATCGTATCCGCGCCAGCCGGCACCAGGCAGGTAGACCTCGGCCCAGGCGTGGAGGTGCCGGTCCATGCGCCGCGCATCGCCTTCCTGGTAGCCGCTGACAAACCGCGCTGCCAGGCCGGCATGGCGGCAGACGTCGATAAACAGCATCGCCGTGTCGCGGCAGGCGCCGCGCCGCAGGGCCAGCGTCTCGACCGCCTGGTGAGACGGCCCCTCGAGCCGAATTACCGGTTCGATGGCGTCGTAGATCCAACCCGCCAATCCCAGTAAGAACAAGGGCGTCTCCTGGTTGACGCGACGCGCGAGCTGAAAGCTCAATTGGGCCACGGGGTCGGCCAGGCATTGCGGCCGCAGGTATGGCGCGAGCAGTTCGCGCTCGGCCGCGGTGTAGAGCGTGGCCAAGTGCATCGCCCGCGGCTCCAACAGGTAGTCGAACGGGTTGGTTCGCAGCGTTTCGACGACGGACATCGACGTGACCGTCAAGGCGGCATTCGTGCCGTCGAACCAGACGCGTTCGACGGTGCTGCCGTCGTGTTCCAGGCAGGTACAGACGCCGGCGGGCCGCGGCTCGATCCACAAGCGATAGCGCAGCAGGCGCTGGCCCCCCTCGCTGCGCGGCTGGAGCCGGAGCGTCAGCGGTTCACAAAACACCGGCGCACTGTAGCTGTAGCGCGTCGTGTGCTTGATGTGGAAGAGCATGCCGATCCTCATGAAGGGCGCTCAACCGGAGCGCGGCGGGGTCAGGGGAATCGTGCCGTGCCGGACTCCTGGGCGCAGTTGACCCAGCAATTTTTCGGTCCAGCCCGAGGGAAGCTCATTGAGCGAAGCCCGCAGCCTTTCCTGCCACCACGATGAGCTCTCGCCCATTTCCGCCTTGTCGTAGCGGCACTGAATCATTTGCCGGCTGCCGGAGTCGTAAATCACCGTGTCGAGCGGGAAATCGACCGTAGCGCTGGAAATCCGGGTCGAATCGAAGGCCAGTGCGCCGACCTTGAGCGCGAATTCGAGCGAGTCGCTGTACTTCAATGTGCGATCGAGAATCGGTTTGCCGTAGCCCGTCTCGCCGATGATGCAATATGGCGTGCCCGGCCCGACTTCGACCCAATTGCCTTGCGGGTAGAGCAGGTACAGCTTGGGCTCCTTGTCGTGTTCGAGCTGGCCGCCGACCAGGGCGTAAAAGTTGAACATCAGGTTGGCCGCCTCGAGCGCGGGGCGGTCTTCGGCCGCGACGCGCCGCGTCTGCTCGGCCAAGGCATTGAGCGCCTTGTAAAGCCGGTCGTAAGTCGTCTCGCTATTCTCGAGCTCTTCCTCGAAATAGGTCAGCGCCTTGTCACGCACGCTACGCAGACCGCTCGTGAGCAGGAATAGATCGTGCCCCGCGTGGTGCAAGACCGTCAGCTTGCGGGCCGTAATGCACTCGGACCCCGTCGTGATCCGCGTATCGGCGATGCCGACGAGCCCATCTTCGACCTTCATGGCCACGCAGAACGTCATCTAGGCTCCCCGCCCGGCAAAGTGATTCACCGCTTCGAGCGGCTGCACGGCGAAGAACGCATCGTGCACCGCACCGCCCACGCCGTTGAGCCGCGTTTGAAAGTGATCGATAAACTCGTGCAGTCCGCGGTCGATGATCTCTTCCACCTGGGCAAAGTCGAGTTCGGCGCGCAATTGGCCGAGCCGGCGCTGGGCCGCGTTGCGGTAGGAACCGATCGGGCCGCCGGCCACCCGCGCCAGGGATTGTTCGGCCTGGATCAGGCAATAGCGCATCGCGCGGGGAAAATCGCCGTCGAGCACGAGAAAATCGACGACGTGCTCGCTGGCGATCCGGCCCCAGCGCTTGCGGTACATCTCCAAGGCGCCGGTCGATTTGAGCAGCGCCGACCATTGCACAACGTCGAGCGTGGTGCCGACGTCCTGCACCGCCGGCAGCAGGATGTAGTATTTGACGTCGAGGATGCGCGAGGTCTTGTCGGCGCGTTCGAGATAGCGACCCAACTGGGCAAAATGCCAGGCCTCGCCGCGCGACATCGTCGCGTCCTCGATGCCGACGATCAACTGGGCGCGCCGCTTGATCTGCTGAAACAGCTCGTACGACGCCTCGGTCGGCTGCTGCCCGCCCGAATCGCGGACGAACCAATAGAACTTGTTGAGCTCTTCGAACACGGGCGTCGGGATGATCTCGCGAATCGCCCGGGCATTCTCGCGGGCGTAACGCAGGCACGAGAGGATCGAGTTGGGGTTCGTCGTGTCATACGTGAGAAAATGCACCACGCTGCCCTGCGTGGCGGTGCCATAGCGGGAGCGGAACTCTTCCTGATCGCCGGTGGTGAACACCAGCGGCTCCCACTGCTCGTGCACGCTGCCGGCCAAGTCGAGAGTCAATTGCAAATTGACTTCGACAAAACGTGCCACGTCCTCGGCCCGTTCCAGGTATCGGGCCATCCAATAAACACAACTCGCCACTCGACTGAGCATACAGATACGCCGCCTAGCGCCAGAAGGATCAAACGCGAACCGCGATCAGGAAGAACATACCATTTGAGTGCTGGTCGCATGGGGACCCGGCACGCACGAATTCGAGTCATCTGCCTTGCGGCTGCGCAAGACCCAGGTGTCTTTGCTGCCGCCGCCTTGTGAAGAGTTCACGACCAGCGAACCTTTTTTCAGCGCCACGCGCGTCAAGCCGCCGGGCAGGACATAGATTTCCTGGCCATAGAGGATGAAGGGTCGGAGATCGACGTGGCGCCCCTCGAAATGGTCATCGACCAGCGACGGCACCCGCGACAGCGCGAGCATCGGCTGGGCAATGTAGTTCCGCGGATTGGCCTGGATATGCGCGGCACACTCCTCCAACTCGGCCTTGCTGGCCCGCGGGCCAAGCACGATGCCATATCCTCCCGACTCGTTCGTCGGCTTGATCACCAGCTGGTCGAGATTCGCCAGCACGTGCTGCCGTTGTTGTTCGTCGGCGCAGAGATACGTGGGCACGTTGGGCAACAGGATGTCCTCGCCCAGATAGTACCGGATGATCTGCGGCACGTAAGCATAGACCGCTTTGTCGTCGGCGATGCCGGTACCCGGCGCGTTGGCCAGCGCGACCCGGCCCGAGTGATAAGCCTCCATCAGCCCAGGCACGCCGAGCAGCGAATCGGGATTGAAGACCTTCGGGTCGAGGAACGTGTCGTCGATGCGGCGATAGATCACGTCGACGCGCTTGAGCCCCTTGGTTGTCCGCATGTAGACAAATTTGTCGATCACGACCAGGTCGCGGCCTTCGACCAGTTCAATACCCATCTGCCGGGCCAGGAACGAGTGTTCGAAGTAGGCCGAGTTGTAAATGCCCGGCGTCAGGAGCACGACGTTCACCTCCGACGCACCCGGCGGCGCGACGCGCTGCAAGGCCATCAGCAGGCGCTCGGGATAGTCCTCGACCGGCACGACCGGAAGACCTTCGAAGACCTGTGGGAACGTGCGTTTCATGACCTCGCGGTTTTCGAGCACGTAGGACACGCCCGACGGGCAGCGCAGATTGTCTTCGAGGACGTACATCTGCCCGTCGCCGTCGCGCACCAGATCGGTGCCGGTCACATGGCACCACACGCCGCCCGGCGGTCTCAGGCCGACACAGGGTTGCATGAAGCATTTCGCGCCCAGGATCAGCTCGCTCGGCACGACGCCGTCGCGCAAGATCCGCTGCTCGTTGTAGATGTCGTCGATGAACAGGTTCAGCGCATGAATGCGCTGCTGGAGCCCGCGCTCGAGAAACGACCAATCGTCGCGGTCGATGATGCGGGGCACGATGTCGAAGGGCCAGACGCGCTCGGTACCGGCTTCGTGGCCATAGACGTTGAACGTGATGCCCATGTCCATCAACGTCCGATCGGCGGCCTGCTGGCGGCGGCGCAATTCACCGTCGGAAAGCCCTTCGATCCGCCGGACCAGGTTGGCCGCCGGACCACGCGGTACGCCCTCGCTTTCGAACACTTCGTCGTAGAATCCGTCGCACGTGTAGCCGCTGAACCGCATAGGAGCGCCTTCCAGGGGTCATGACCGGAGTGCCTCGAACAGCTTTCGCCCGCATACAGCAATTAGAGCAAGTCGCATGCCTCGATCGGCCGCACCCTTGGTCGCACGGTCGGCTTTGCGCCGTATGCTTCGGGCGCATAAGACGTTCCGTCGCTGCATGGCCGCCGCCGCGACATACGAATCGGGCATCGAGAGGAGGGTATTGCCCAGTTGCTACGCAGGAATGCCATGCTGGGAGGCAAGGCGCATTGCCGTGCAATCTCCAGCCGGGGCCGCTAGATTGGGCGCATCAGCCGACTGCCTTCGGCGGATGGTCATTCGCCCCGCCGGCGGCAACTTCCTGTCCCCTTGGAGCCCTGCCATGGTTTGCCGTCTGCTGCTCGTCTGCGGTTTGCTTGGGTTGCCTTCGGCGGTTCTGGGGGACGAGCCTCGCGCCGCAGCCCCCCCGGCTGCGGACTCGACCAACGGCTTGGCGCCGGCCGACGCCGCCGCGAAGCCCAAGCTCGAACATCGTTTCTTCGACTCGGCCGGCGTCAAAATTCGTTACGTCGACGTCGGCCAAGGTGAGCCGGTGCTCTTGATCCACGGCTTCACCGCCAACATCGAGCAACAATGGCGCGCGCCCGGCATCCTCGACGCACTCGCCAAGAACTACCGCGTGATCGCGCTCGACAATCGCGGGCACGGCGGCAGCGGCAAGCCGCACGACCCGAAGGATTACGGTCTCGAAATGGCCGCCGACCCCGTGCGGCTGCTCGACCACTTGGGAATCGACCGCGCGCACATCGTCGGCTATTCGATGGGTGGGATGATCACCAATAAGCTCTTGAGCATGCATCCCGAGCGGTTCATCACCGCCACGCTCGGCGGCATGGGCTGGGTGCGCGAAAACGACGAGAGCTTCGCGTTTCTCGGCGAACTGGCCGAGTCGCTGGAAACCAAGGGCAGTATTCGCCCGTTGATCGAGCGCTTGATCCCGCCCGATCGTCCGCGCCCCACCGATGAACAGCTTCGCGCGGTCGACCAGATGTTCATGCTGGTCAACGACACGAAGGCCCTGGCGGCCGTCGCGCGGGCCATGCCGGCCTTGAGCATCAGCGAGGAGAAGATCCGCGCCAATCAGGTGCCGGTGCTCGCCTTGATCGGCGATGCCGACCCGCTCGAAGAGGGCGTCGACCGACTCGTCGGCGTGATGCCGCACTTGAAGGTCGTGCGCATCCCGGGCGCCGATCACATGCAGGCCTTCGGCGACCCGCTGTTTCTCAAGGAGTTGCAGGCCTTCCTGGCCGAACACGCTCTTGCCCCGGCGGCAGCCAAGTAGCAATCGTCCCGGCCTGCGATCAAAAACAACAGCGCCGGGGAAAGGGCTGATGGGCCCCGTCCCCCGGCGCGATTTTCTTTCTTGCCACCTTGACGATCTGGCCGCGAATCAGTCGACCGACCGTCGCAGGATGATCGCGTTGCGAGCGTTGTGGGTTTCGCCGCGTTCGAAGGCGACCGGGATCGTCCGATCGATGAGGTAGAACGCGCGGTGCCGCACGATGTCGCCCGTGTCGCTGCCCAGTTCCCCCTTCAGGCGATAGCCATCGGGGAAGACCGCAGCCATTTCGTCGGCGTTGTACCCCAGGCCCGAGTAGTAGCTCGCCACCGGGTCGTTCGGATTGTTATCCGGATTCAACGGTACCGGCTCCACCTCGAAGTACCCGACCGTGATCCACACGGCGTACACATTCGACCGGGTCGTGACCGTGTTCCCCAAGCGATTGTAGAGCGCGTAGCGGAACGCAGGGTTCGAACTTGGCCGGTCGGCCGCGGTCGAACCGGTCAATTCGAACAGCCCTTCTTGGGCCCCGCTCGGATCGGGATCGTTTCGATCGTCCAGGTCCGCGGGAGTGATGGGATCGGGCCGGAGTAGCGTGCAGTTGATGCCCGGGCGCTGCAGCTTGTCCTTGGGCGCCATGGCCGTCGGCGGAACCACGGGGGCCAATTCGCCGCCGCTGAAGCCACGGAATGGATTGGACACTAGACTGGGGAAGGTGCTCGTATGCCGGGTCAGTTCTTGGTAGTACTGAAGGGTTCCGCCCGCCCCCGGTGCTGCGTAGCCGCGGCGACTCATGATGGTCCGCCGCCACAGATCGACGCTGGAGTGCGCGGCGGAGTTATATAATCCGCCGGCCAGGGCCTGTATGGTCCAGCCATCGTCGAAGATCGTATTCAGGTTCACTCGCCCTGGTTCACGATAGGTCGAAATCCGGTTGAACGGTGGGCGGAAGCAGCGCTCGAATTGGCCAGTGGTGCCTTCGAACCAGCCGAAGAGCAGATCGTTTGGCGCACTGGGATTCACCGGGTTTCCGGTGGGATAGCCGGCGAATTGTTGCGTGTTGAGCAACACTTCGGTGCCGGAGAATCGCGACCGGACGTTCACGAAATCGAACATGCGGAACAAATCGTTCTGCAGTTTCGGCGTCGAGGGAAATCCCTTCTCGCTGGCACCGAAGAAATTCAATAGGTGCGAGAAGCGGCCCTGTTTATCGGAATAGATCGTGTTGCTCGTGAGATTCAGGGCTCGCGAAAACTCGGCCAACAACCGGCTCGGCGTCGACTTCGGCACCAGCATCAACTCGTACGGGCTGACCAACGGCCGGTTCGGCAGGATCAGCCACGGGAATTGCGCGTCCTTGGGCTGACCGACGAAATAGTCTTCGTCGTATCCCAGGTTGTTCAAGGCGAGATTCTTCGGGTCGAGCGCCGCAAGCGTGCTAGGAGTCCACCAGCGGTGTGCGCCCATCGCAGACGCCGAATGCCAGGCGTCGTTGAGAAAGCCCAGAGTGTGCTTGAGCCGCTCGGTCAGCGCGGCACTCTTCTGCGTGCCGGTGAATTCTTCCTCGGCAAACAAGTTGTACGACGCGCCGCTTCGCTGCCGGGTTTGAATCTTTGCGGCCGTACTGCTGAAGGTACTGTTGAACAGCGACAGGTCCAACGGCATCCAGTCGACCGTGATATAAGGATTGGTGAGCTTGTTGTACGGCAGCGCCGGATTCGCCAGACGCTGCAGCACCAGGTGCCGGTAGTTGTGCTGCTTCGTACCGTAGTCCGGGGTAGCGATATTGTCCTGGTCGTCGTCGGACTTCGCATCCGACTCCAACCCGCTGGTGGGCGAGGGGCCCAGGTCACCGTCGCCGTCCGCGTCGGCCGCGCTGTACCACTCTTCGGCAGCTTGCTTGTCGAAGGGTTCATTCTCCGGCGGCGAGAGCGTGCCGTCGGGCTGCAAGTTCCCTCCATTATAAATGGTCGCCGCAGTCGGCTCCGAAATGCTCATCCGCAAGGCCGTGCCGGCGCTCGAAGTGTCGACCACCACGCCCACCGGTGGGCGAATCGACTCTTCACTGCCCGAGAGCGAACTGCCGTCTTTCTTGTGTTTCGGATAGCCCGTCGCGACCAGGTCCTGGATGACGTCGAACGTGTAAGGGTCGGACGCCGCGACCTGCGGTTGCGGCGGCTTGAACTCCAGCTTGACGTTCGACGTGGAACTGAGGTCGCCCCCCATCACGATCGCCTGCATGGTCGACTCGGCAGGGCCGATCACGGCGTAGGCACCCGGCTCGACGATGGCGTCGCGAGTCAGCTCGGTCGTCGAGGGATAGTAGGCAATCTCCCCGTGCTCCGGCGCCGTCGGATTCGACGGCGGCGTAAAGTAGATCGAACGCTCGATCTTGTAGTCGTTCGCGTCGTCGAACGTCAGATCGGCGTTATCGTTCGTCGCCTCGTCGGGGAAACTCGCCGAAGCACGCAATTGCTTGATTTCATCTTCGTTGCGATTGTTCTTGTTCTCCCAAACGACGAACCGCCAGACCGGATCGGCATTCGTGGCCCGGTCCTTGACCCGCAGGTTGACACCGGCGATCAGGTCCCAGGCACCCGACGTCGTATTTTTCTTGGCGTAGAACTCGCCCGACCGCGCCTGGCGGATGCCCTGCGGATTGAACAACTCGACCACCAGCGTCCCCTCGGGCCGGCGAGCCTGGTCGAGGTTCGTGTCATTGCCGGGCGTGCCCACCGGGAAGTGCTTCTTGTTCGACGTGTCGCTGGCCGTGTCCTCGGTCCGCAGATCGTGGAAGGCCAGCGTCTCGGTCATCAGCAACTCCGGACGCTCGACCCCCCAGGCCACGCGGCGAGTCGGACAGGTCGAGCTCGATTCGTCGGTCTTGATGTCGCCGTCCACCCCCCAGCCGTCGAGCGGATTCGCGTCGTACTCGAAGCCCGTGCAGATCGAATCGCGGTCGATGTAGTCGACCACGTTCACGGCCCATTGGGCCAGTTCTTGCGGCGTATATTCGCGCCCGCTGGACCCGGTCGCATTCATCGCGCCGTTGCGCGACATCATGGCCATTACGAACAATTGCCGGGCCATCGCGTGCCGCACCAATACGTCGTTGTCATCGATATAGCCGTCGGTATTGCGATCCACGTTGTCCGGGCGACCATCGTTATTCAGATCCTGCGTGACCGCGCCGATCTGGCTTTGGGCGCCGTCCCACAACGGCTCGGGGTTACCTCCCAACGTTTCGCCAGGCTCGTCGACGATACCGTTCTGGTTGTCGTCCCAGGCGTTACCCAACGGCCGGTCCAGATCGAACCTCAGACCGTCGAAATAGCTGGGCGCCATCATTTCGCGGTTCGCGCCGTTCAGGCTGGCGACCGCCGTCGAACCGACGATCAGCGAGACCGTCGAATAGTTGCCGCTGCGGAAATAGAGCGGCGAAACGCCCGATCCGTAGACGTTCTGATTGAATTCGCCCTGGAGGGCTGCCGTCGAACTGCCCACGAGCGAACTGGCCGCTCCGGTGTTGAGTGGCAACAGCTCGGCCAGCACGGGCATGCCGTTCGAAATCGGCAAATCCCAGCTTTCCGTGGTCAGCAGCCGTCGACGAACGGACGCCGCGAACATGGCCGCCGCCGTGCCGTCGCTCGTTGGCGAAAGCGAGATGGGGGCGAGCGTATACAATCGCTGCGCAAGCAAGGCGCTGTCCGAGTCGTAGGCCCGTAGTAGTCCTTCCAATTCTGTGGGCCGAAATAGCGCGTCGATCAAGCTCATGCGCGTGGAAGTTGCATCGATCGCGATCTGGCCCAACCGCGCTTCGCGCGCGTCGTTCGGGTCGAGCTCATAGGGATCGTCGACCGCGTCGTTCCCCTCGTCTTGCGAGGGCGTCATCGGCAGCCCGCGCAGGTCGAGCGCCAGGCTTCCGTCGCCGTCCATATCGACACCCATCGATCGGGCACCGCCCACTTCGAGCAGGTCGCGCCCGTTGACGATCATCCGCCCCATGCGCAGGGCATTGCCGCGAAATGAATCGAGGTTATTGGCCGCCAGGGGGAGCCAGTGCGTGGCCGGCGGCGGGAAATTGTCGTCCTGCATAAACGGCACAGAAGTGCCGGCCGAAGACATCGTGGCCATCCGCTCCGATTCGTCGTCCGGGTTGCCGTCCTGGTCGTCGTCGGCACTGGCGATGCCGAGCTGCGACGATGCCGTCATCTGCGACCACAGCGTCGTCCGGCCCGGCATCGGCAAGGCGTTGTTGCTCAACAGCACGCCCTCGCCGTTGCGTCCCTCGGTGATCCGCGGCGGGACGAACGTGTTGTCGATCTTTCCGAACACGAGCTGCTGCAGTTCCTGCATCGTCGTCGTGCTGGTGTTAAACACGACCGGTAGCTGCACGTCGGCTGGGCCGAAGCCCGACCCCAACGGCAATTGGGCCTGGCCGCTCTGATTGGCAAAGGGCCCACGAAACGTGTAACTGGGGTCGCCCCGGCGCGGATTCCCCGTCAAGGTCCCGTTCGGTTCGCGCAGCAGATCAGGCCCACTATGCGTGTTCAGGTTCAGGCGGCCGTCCATGTCGACGCACAGGATGGCGGCCAGCGGCTTGAATCGCCGCCCGCGGCTGTCGGTCTGCACGGGCAGGCCCACGTCGACCCAAATGCTGTCCACCTTGCCGTCGCCGTCGTTGTCGACATCCCAGGCCGTGTTCACCGGGTCGAAAGCACCGCCCGCGTCCGTCGCGCTCAGGCCGTTGAGGTTGGTCAACGGGCTCGCCCCGCCCAATTGCGGATTGACCGACGCGAAACCCGGATGATCGAACCACAACGGCCGCATCACGATCTTGCGCAACAGTGACCGATCCATCGCATCGCCCGTGTTGGGCACCCAGGATGGCCCCCCTTTCTGATTGCGCCAGAAGCGAATGAGGTCGGGCCGGTGCAGCGAAGGCAGCGGTACGAGTGTCCCGACGTTGATGTCGGACGACTGCACCACCATCGCCAGCAACATGTTCTGATAGTCCGGTGCGTCGTAGTCTTCGTCGGCGCCGCCCAGCCCGGCAAAGTCGGGATACGAATCGTCGCCCCCCGTCGCGCTGCGTTCATAGGGCGTCCTGGCGCCTTGGGTGCGATTGGGCAGGAACGCCTGCGGCCAGTCGGGCCATTTCGACGCGTCGGCCGGCAGACCTTTGGCCGACAAATGTGTGCTCAGCATGTGTCCTGGATCGCGGTCGATCTTTTTGATCGCCGAAAGCGATTCATAGCCGAGCCCGAATCCGGTCCCGTCGAACGGCCGATCGTTGATCAGCACCTCGGTGCCCGCCAGGCTGCCGACGGTGTTACTCGTCACGCCTGGGTTGAACACCGTCAGGGCCTGCTGGGCGGGAGTGTATGCGGCGGGAGTGAACACGCCCGTGTCGAGCACCCGCACCGTCTTGCCATTGGCAAACGTGATCAGGCGCCCGTTGAAATAGCCCACCGGCGGCGCTGCCTGGAACGCCGGGCCCGAGATGCGGATCTCGATCAGTTCCTGCAGGTCGGCCGTCGTGCCGCCGGACGAATACTGCCGAATCTGTGCACCGTTGATCGTCGCGCGCAGCGAGGTGACGGGCTTACCCGCGCTCGTGCTCAAATAGATCAGCAGCGGCGCGTCGGCGCCGTAGATGTCTTCGAGCAGGCTGTGGGGGCCGATGACCGAGTTGGGGTTCTTCGAGCCGACCAGCACCTGGTCCATTACCGCGTCGGCGAGATTGCCGGGCGCGTCGCCTTTCTGATCGGCCTTGGAGGCCAGCGAGGCCGTGCGCAGCTCCAGCGAGCTGACCAGCACGAAGCCGATGGTGATCACTGCAAACAGCGCAATGATCGACATCACCACGAGCAGGATGATCCCGCGGCGTGCGTTCGAGTTCCGGGACATATTTCCACCTCTTCTCAAAACGAAGCGTCTTGTTTGCCCTGGCCCGCTTCGCTTGTGCCGGACGGTTCCGGCAAGTTCCTCCTGAACGTCGGCCGCGCGCCGTCGTGGCCCGCGTTTCTATCGATCGCCGAGCTGCACTCGGAGTTGTTCTCTGGCAAGGTTGTCGGTTACGGTCAGTTCTGCCTGCGCACGGTTTTTTCGAAGACACCCATCACGCCGTCGACCAGCACGCAGTATTTGTTCGGCGAGCCGCTGCTCGCGCCGGGGTACCCTGACACCGCCATTTCGCTCTCGTCCCAGTCGGGCCCGACGAGCGTGATGTCGCGCACCCAGATCGCCGGCGTAGAGGCACCGCCATCGCCATCGTGATCGAAAAGTCGCGGACCGCTGTCGGACGCAACCACGCGGTACCACCGGTAGACACCGCGATACTGGGTGCGATTGTCGTCATTGATGTTCAGCAGTTGTCCACCGTAAGGTGGCCCAAACGCATTCGAAATCAGGGTTGGTTGCGGTGCCCAGCCACACACCATGAGCCATTGGTTCGGCCGCGCGGCCAGGTATTGACGCGCCAGGTCCGGTGATAGAGTCGCTTCGTCGCCAGCCGAGATCTGGACGGCGCCGCCGCCATAGCCGCCACCTTTGAACTGGATTCCGGCGACTCGCTCGCTGGGCAACACCCCGGCGATGTCGGCCAACGCACCGGAGCCGACCGGCTGTACTTCTACGTCGAACTTGCGCTTGAAAAAGACGATAACCGAAATGCTGTAGTTCGTGCGATTGCCAGGCAGAATGTCCAAGGGGGGCGTCGAGGCCGTGGCCGGTTGCAGCACGGCCACTTCGGCGGGCGACCGTTGCACCATGACCATCCACGAGTAGTCGCCGGAGGCCGATGGTAGGGCGGGATCGTTCAAGCTGCCACGCAGCAACGCTCGGGGCCGCACCGTACGATCGGCATTCGGCTCGAAGATCAAGTCGTCGTGAGACTCGAAGATGCGTTCCGCCTCGATGAGCTTCATCGGTCCGAGATAGGGCGTGAGCGATCCGCCGTCAAAGCTCGTGCTCGCCAACGTGACGCGCGGCATCCGCGGTACGTCGGCCAGTGGCGCATAGCCTTGATCGTACGGAAAAGACTTGCCGGGCCACAGATCGGGGGACGCCAGTGCAGCAATCGTTGCCGGCGCCCGGCTAATGAGCATGGGATCGATGATGAATGGCTGTGCCCAGTCGTCGACATTCTGGAAGTCAATGCGATCGTCGGGATTGCCCAGGTCGTCCCAGGTCAGCACATCGTCGTCAAACGGACCCGCGCTGCCCGTATCCACCGCAGACGCCGCAAGCGCCGAAGTGGCCTGGTACCGTGCCCAGCCCGCCGGGTTGAGCATGTCGCGGACGACCACGTCGCGGAACGCCGCGCGGCCGACGGCCGACGCGCGGTCGAGTTGGTTGGCCTGGCCAAGCTGGTAGCTGCCCACCGGCAACAGCGACGCCAACCCGAGAATCGCCATCCCGATGATGAATGTCGAGATCAGCACCTCGAGCAACGTGATGCCGCGGTGTACGGCCGCTCGATGCATCGAAGCCATCTGGTGCGGTGCAGCCACCTGATGCAGGAGAGCCTCTTGATGCAAGAATGCCTGACGCATCGCTACCGTCCTCCCCGGCCGGGGCCTTGGGTCAGCCCCTGACGGCAGTAGCCCAAAAGCGCCGTCAGCGCCGCCTCACTCGGTGCAGTGAACGTCGATGGATCCGGAGGATCCCAGCGGCCGTACTGCAGCGCCGCCGCCGGGTTCGACTCGGGCACTACGACATTCTCGGCTGAGCGAGCCGCGCCGGTCCGGGCGTCGATCGTGACCCATTGCGTGTCGGGGTCGAGCAGGTCGAGAAACTCCTGCTGGTCAGGCGCCCCTTCGACCTCGGCATTCTCGACCTCGCCCAGCAGCAGGTAGACCGAGCCGAAGACGGGTTGCCGCGCATACACGATGCCGGTCGCCGAAGCTGGGTCGATCGAATTCGGTACGAAGCGGTAGATGCTCTCCAGCGCGCCATTGGCGCCAAACAGGATCACCAACGGCCGGGCAAAGTCGTCCGTCGTGGCATTGCCATCCCAGTCATGATCCCCGATCCAGAACGAAGCCTTGGCGGGGTCCAGGCGCGGATGGAACGGCAACAAATCATCACTGGAAAAGTCCATGTTGACGATCGCCCCACGCGGCAATTCGACGGGTGGCGTGAGCGATTTGACGGGCTTGCGCTCGATCGCATAGGTGTAGGTGTTCGAGGGGGCCGGCGCCGTGATCGAGCTGAACTGCTCCAACGGCACGAGCCACCACTTGTAGACCAGCGACGTGTCGAACTGCAGCGGTTGCGAATAATTGTCCACCGCATCGAGATTGGTGTCGTCCAACTCGCCCGAACCGTTATTGGTCTGATCGAGCACGATCGCATAGCGCGGGCCACGGCCGCCCAGTTGGATCGTGTCCCAGCTATGGATGAAGCCGGGCGGCGGATTGATGGGCGAAAAGCCGGCAATATAAGCCCGCCCATTCGTACCCATCCTCACGGCAATCTTTGACGAAAACGTGTCGCCCGTGTAGGGCGCCGGCACCTCGCAGGTCGAAAGCGACAAGATATTCTCCGCGCCCCCGCCGACACCTTCGATCCACACGCCCACCGGCCGGCCAATCTCGATGGCCCGGGTTCGGGCCGAGTTGATAAACGTGGTCAGGATGCGGGCAGCCTCGCGCTGCCGGCGCGACTCGCCGCGCGGAGCCAGGATCGGCAGCGCCACCGCCGAGATCGACAGCACGATCGCGATGACGACCAGCAATTCGATGAGCGTCATCGCCCGGCGTCGCACGTGGCGCGTCGGTCGGCCGCAGTCGAAATGTTGCGTATGCGCGCTCATGGCCTACTGCGTCTGCAACAGGTGGTTGGTGATGTTGTCGAGGTCCGCGCCGTCGGTACTGTCCACAGCGCCCCGCTGGCGGTAGGTGCCGTTGTCATCCAGAAACGCATACGGGTTGTGGAAGTACGCGAGCCCAACGAGCAAATCCGAAAGGTTGCTCAACGAGCTTAAATCGCGAGTGCCGCCAAAGATCCCGAACTCGCCGTCCTGGCCGGCCGAAAAAATCAGCGGCATCACCAGGTAGCCACGCTGCTGATCGTTCACCGGAGAATCGCCTGTCTGGTAATCAGCGCGCGATTCGAGACCGTAGGGGTCGAGCTGATCCAAGGTCTTGAAGGCGTACGGCGCTCCACCGCCGCTGGCGGGAATCAACGGGTCTGGCGGCTGGATGTCCGACACGAACCCGGCCGGCCAGCGGATGAAGCTGATCGCCCGGCCCCAGCCGTCGATGAACTCCGGCATGCCGTCGCCATCGGTATCGCCCACATAGCTCTGCGCGATCGTCCCGCCGCCGGCGCCTTCGTCGCCGAAAGGCGTCGTGAGAATCATGTAGAGACACTCGGCCGCAGCGCGTTCCTGGCTCAACCGCTTTACATTGCCGAGCTTTTCGGCGTCCGTGGGATTGCTGCTCGGAATCAGCGACTCGACGCGGGCACGATATACGGCCTGCAGTGCCGGCGAGCCGCCGAGCAATCGCGGAATGAAATAAAGGTCTTCGTACTGATCGGGAATCTCCGCACGCATCAGTTCGCGCAGGGCCCACAGCCGCACGAGGGCCGTGTTGCGTGCGATCTTTTCGTCCTTCACGATTTGTGCGTCGCCAGCGTTGACCACCCGGTAGGGAACAGCCCCGAAGGCCGTGTAGTGATCGACGGCGTTCGTGAAGATTGTCACCTGACCATTGGTGGCGCCAAACAACGCATC
>JAIBBZ010000044.1 GCA_019694435.1 Pirellulales bacterium | reverse complement strand
AACAGATCGTTTCGCAGCGACATGACCGCTTGAGCGTGATCGGCAGCCTGGCCGTCTCGCCGCGCCGACGGCAGGTGAAACTGCGTTTTCGCGTGCACGACCACAACGTCCGCACGGCCGACGTGGTTCGTTATCTCTACGCGCTGCATTGGTCGAACCATCTCCCGATCGCCTTTGCGCATGGCGGAAGCACCGGCCGGGCAGGAACCTCCCATTTTCTCCGGACGGATTTCTCTTGACGAATCGACGGCGGCAACGGTAACTTACCGCAACTCGCTCGATTCCCGTTTCGCTGTATGAGCTGCTCGTGAGCTTGAGTTAATCGCCGACCCGCCTGATTCGCCTTCGCCGGCGTTTTTTCAGGCGTTCTTCGGGCTCGCTGCCCGCGGTCGGTCTGTTGTCCCGCGTTTCTCGGGTCCGTCGCCGTGTTTTCTCGTTGCGCTCCCGCGCCGCGAAGACAGGGCGCTTGATCGCTGAACCGCAACCGTCAACAGCACCTGGCCGATTCGATTGCTCGCGACTGCACCTTGGATTGCCTGAATTCTGCCAGGTTCGACTATTTGAAAGGAGTTCCGATGCGTTGCCACCCCCGTCTACTTTTCCTCCTGACTGCGATTGCGACCGTGGCGATCGCGGCCCCTGGGCTTGCCGGGAACCTGCCGTTGCAAGCGACGCTCTTTGTCGGCGAAAGTTCGTACGACATTCCGATTTCGCGCATCGAAGATCCGGAATCCGGCAAGGTCCGCTACGCCTTGGGTACCAAGGGGGACAACGGCGAGTACAGCTTCTTCTTCACCGACGAGACCAATTTCCAGGTCTCCGGCGGCGGGTTGTTCGATCCCGATCCGTCGATCAGCTACGGAATCTCGGTGATTGATTTTGGAACGCCCACCAACTTTGGTTTCATTTTCACGACTCCGATCGTCCCCACCTCCGCGCCGAACCTCGTTTCGGCGTCGATTTCCGGCGGCCTGACCGACACGCAGGGAGACGGCGTTTCGATCACCCCGCTGTTTGCCGACTCCGACGGCGATGGAATCCCCGAACTGCAAATCGCCAACGTCAACGCGCCGTTTACCAACATGGGCGTCGACGTGGGGCCCGCGCAATCGAACGGCAACGGCTCGCTGACGACATTCCCCTACGGGAGCTTCAACGCCGGTCCGATCCCCGGACCGGGACCGGGCCCCTTCACCGAGCTCAATGTGCAGCTCTCGTTCCAACTGTCGGGCGGCGGCGACATCGCCTCGCTGACCGGCATCGCCTCGATTATTCCGGTTCCCGAGCCGAGCAGCCTCGTGCTGGCCGGCCTGGGGCTGGCCGGCCTGGGCCTGATCGCGCGGCGACATCGCCGCCGCACGGCCTGAGCCGGGCAATGCCGCCGCGCGGCGACCGCGGCGCGAACCTGTAATTCTTCAACAGCCTCCACATCGCCGTGGAGGCTGTTGCATTTCTAGAGGCAGCGATTTTCATTCGAGGTTGACGGCCCATGCGCATTTCGCTGTACCAGGTCGATGCGTTTACTTCGCGCGTCTTCGGCGGCAATCCGGCGGCCGTCTGTCCGCTGGAGCGCTGGCTGCCCGCCGCGGTGCTGCAAGGCTTGGCGGCCGAGAACAACCTGTCGGAAACGGCGTTCCTGGTCGGCGGGGCAGGGCGGTACGAGCTGCGCTGGTTCACCCCGACGATCGAAGTCGATCTCTGCGGTCATGCGACCTTGGCCGCGGCCTACGTCGTGTTCGAGCACCTGGAGCCCGGGCGTGTCCATGTCGAATTCACCAGCCGCAGCGGCCCGCTCCACGTTCGCCGCAAGGGCGCGCGATTGGTACTCGACTTTCCCGCGCGTCCGCCGCAACCGTGCGTGACGCCGCCGGCCCTGCTCGCTGGCCTGGACCGTGCGCCGCGCGCGGTGCTGCGTTCGCGCGATTACCTGGCGGTTTACGACTCGGCGGCCGAGATTCGCGCCTTGCGTCCAGATTTTCGCCGCCTCGCCGAGCTCGACGCGCTGGGGCTGATCGTCACGGCGCCCGGTGAGGAGACCGATTTCGTCTCGCGCTTTTTCGCCCCGCAATCGGGCATCGACGAGGACCCCGTCACCGGTTCGGCTCATTGCACGCTCGTCCCCTATTGGGCCGAAGTGCTCGGCAAGACCGAGTTGACGGCCCGGCAACTTTCCACCCGCGGCGGCGAGCTCTGGTGCCGCCTGGCCGGCGAGCGCGTCGACATCGCCGGCGAGGCCGTGCTGTACCTGCGCGGCGAAGTGCTCGCCGACCTGCCCGGGTGAATTCGCTGCTGGCGCGCCTCGCCCGCGGCGCGAGCCCCCTTGGCGGTCCTGGCCGGGCCGCCTACGATTCGACGGCCGCCACGGCGGCCCCACAGCTCCTTCCAAGCAGGCGTTCATGCTGGCACGCGCGACAACCTGGTGGACGATCCTCCGCATCTGCATCGAAGAGCGGCTCGTCTATCGCGGCGATTTCGCGCTGGGCACGTTGATGCGGTTTCTGCCCTTCGTCACGCAGATTTTTCTCTGGAATGCCGTGTTCGCCGCCAACGGCAATCGGGCGATCGCCGACACCTACTCGTTCCACGATATGGTCGCCTATTACCTGCTGACCAACGTGGTGCGAGCCTTTTCGAGCATGCCGGGACTGGCCTCGAACATCGCGCTCGATATCCGCTCGGGTGGGATCAAGAAATACCTCATCCAGCCGATCGACATGATCGGTTTTCTGCTGCTGTCGCGGATGGCGCACAAGCTGGTCTACTATGCTGTCGCCACGGGCCCTTTTGCCTTGGTGTTCTGGCTGTGCCGGGGGTTTTTCCCGGGCTGGCCCGATTGGGACCTGCTGCTCGTCTTTCTGGCCTCGCTGCTGCTGTCGTTCTTGCTGGGCTTTTTCCTCGAGGCGGCCATCGGCATGCTCGGCTTCTGGCTGTTGGAAGTCAGCTCGCTGTTGTTCATCTATATGCTGTTTTCGTTCTTCCTCTCGGGTCACATGTTCCCGTTGGAACTGCTCCAGGGCCGTTGGAGTCTGGGCTGGGCGCTGCCGCCGCTGCAGTACCTGGCCTACTTCCCGACGGCCGTTTTTCTCGGCAAACTCTCGCGCGAAGAGGCCTACCTGGGCCTCGCGGTGCAATTGGGCTGGGTCCTGTTGTTCGCCTGCCTGTGCCGGTGGGCCTACCGCGCCGGCGTGCGTCGATACAGCGCTTTCGGGGGTTGAGACGATGTCGACAAGCCCGGCCACGGAATTGATGCCAGCCCCACGGTTGCGCGGCAATCGACCCTCTTATCTGCGCATCTTTGGCACGTTTGCCCGCAACAGCCTGATCCGGCATTTGACGTTTCGGGCCAATTTCATCGTCGAGGCGGTGACGTCGCTGGTCTGGATGCTGATGAACCTGGGGTTCTACCTGCTGGTGTTTCGCTATACCCCGTCGCTCGGAGCAGGGACCGGCTGGGGAAAATACGAGTTCTTCGTCTTTCTCTCCACGACGCTATTCGTGTCGAGCATCGTGCAGTCGCTGTTCATGCCCAACGCCGACGAGTTCGGCGAGTTGATCCGCAGCGGCGGCCTCGATTTCGCTTTGCTCAAGCCGATCGACACCCAGTTCCTCGTGTCGCTGCAAAAGATCGACTGGTCGGTACTCTCGAATTTCGGGTTCGCCGTCGTCCTACTCGCCTACAGTCTGACGCGGCTGGACGTGGTTCCGGGCCCCCTTCAATGGCTGCTCTATCCGCTCTATCTGGCGTGCGGCGTGGCCATTCTCTACAGCTTGATGATCAGCCTCGCGGCCTTGAGCGTGTGGATGGGGCGCAACCAGAGCCTGTACGATTTCTGGTTCTACATCACCACGTTTTCGCGCTACCCGATGGAAATCTACGAGGGCCCCATCGGTCGGCCGCTGCGTTGGGCATTCAGCTTCGTCATTCCGATCCTGATCGTGGTGAACGTGCCGGCGAGCCTGTTGGCCAAGCCGCTCAGCGCGCAAAACTGGCCCCTGGCCGGCTTCGCCATCCTGGCCGCTGCGGCCTGCCTGCTGGCGAGCCGCCGGCTGTTCACTCGGGCGCTCGATAGCTACCGCAGCGCGAGCAGTTGACCCGCGGCCGCTCGGCCAAGGGAATTTGGGTGTAGTGGCTGACTTTTTCCGGATTTCTTGAAAAGATCGTTGACACCCCCTCGGTCGCAGGCTAGGATGCTTCGAGTGAGTTGGCCGAACTGTCGGCCGCCCCAATTTCTAGGTTGCTAATGCAGCATTCGTGAGAGCCAAAACCTCGGATCGAGCGACGGTAGTCGCATTTTGATCCGTCCGGGCGCTCTGCCCAAGGCTCTCCACCCCCACTCCTCGGGTCTCGGGCGATTTCGTTTCGTCTGAGCGCTGCGCACCTCTCCGGCCGTAGCGCTTCTCAGCGACGTCATCTCGTCACCAGGCCCGATTACGCGTCCGCGTTCGCGCGCGCGCTTTGGGTTTTACCCGATGCGCCGAAGGGCCTGCGCGAGCGCGGCCAGTGCTGAACTGCTGCGTTTATTGCCGAAACACTCTCCTTGAGTTGTCAGAGACCGGAGGCATCTTGTGAAGGAACTTAACTTGAAAAAGAAACTTCTAGCCGCTTTGGTCGTCGTGGCCTGCTTCGCCACGGCGTCTGCTGCAATGGCCACCCCGCTCCCGCCAAGCGGTGTGACCATCCCCGTGTCCGCCGAACCCGATCCGACCGGCGGCGTCATCATCGCTTCGATGTCGACGCCGTTCTCGATCGCCGGTTCTTACTCGGGCGACCTGATTTCGGAGGTCATTTCGGGCGACCCGAGCAATCCGCTTGGCGGTTTGACGTTTACCTACTGCATCGTGGTCAACACCGGACCCAACTCGGTCAGCAACATGACCGTGCAAAACTGGGGCGGCTTCCTCGCTGACGCGAGCTACAAGGTTCCCTTGCCCCCCGGTGATATTGCACCTGCGGTCGTCACGCGGAATCCTGCGGGCAGCGTCATTAGCTGGTCGTTCTTCCCGATTCCGCAGCTCGATCCGAACACGGGCTTCCTGGTGGCCGGCACCAAGTCGCCGTTCCTGGTGCTGCAATCGGACGCTCCCAACTATGAACTCGCGTTCGCGGCCTTCAACGACGGTGGCATCACGACTGCCTCGACGTTCGGCCCAAGCGTGGTGCCGGAGCCCTCGACGGTCGCTCTGGCGCTTACGGGTGTCGGTTTGATCCTGAGCCGACTCGGCTTCCGCCGAGTGCGCAAGGGTCGACAGGCCTAAGAGCACGGCAAACCCGCGCTTTGCTGCCAGCGCGGTCGAATACATCCCAGCCGAGGCGGTTCATGCGGGAACCGCCTCGGCTGTTTTATTGCGCGCGGTCTGCTCAATCGGAAGCCCCTCGCGGCCGCAAGGAGGTACCTCCCGTGTTGACTTGGCGGCTGGTATAATCGCATTTCATCGGTAACACGCTGCCTGAACCCCGCCTTCTTGCCCTTGCCTCGGAGCCCGCGCGTTGCAGCTAGCCTTTAGTTCCAACGCGTTTCTCCGTTACCCGATCGACGAAACGCTGCGTACGATCGCCGAGCTCGGCTACCAGGGCGTGGAGATTCTGGCCGACGTACCGCATGCCTGGCCCGCGGGGTTGCTGCCGTGCCAGGTCGACAACATTCGGGCCCTGCTCGACGAGCATGGACTGAAGATCTCTAACATCAACGCGTTCATGATGAACGCCGTGGCTGATCCGAGGCAGCCCTACTGGCATCCTTCTTGGATCGAGCCCGATCCGCACTACCGGGCCATCCGCCGCGAGCACACCAAACGGGCCCTGCGATTGGCTCGGGAGCTGGGTGCCCCGCACATTACGACCGAGCCCGGCGGCCCGATCGCCCCGGGACAAAGCTGGGACGCCGCGGCAAGCGTCTTTTACGACGAGTTGATGCCTTGCCTGGAGCTGGCCGAAGAATTGCAGGTGGGCTTCCTCATCGAGCCGGAGCCCGACTTGATGATTGAGCGTTTCGAAGAGTATCTCCGGTTCGTCGAGCGCATCGACTCGCCGCAATTGGGCCTCAACTTCGATATTGGTCACGCGTTCTGCGTCGGCGAGGCGCCTGAGGAATGGGTCGCCAGGATGCAACCGCATACGCGGCACTACCATTTCGAGGACATTGCCGCGACGCGCGTGCACCGGCACTTGATCCCCGGTCACGGCGCGATTGATTTTACGGCGACGCTGCGGGCCATCGCCGCGAGCGGCTACCGCGGTTGGTTGACCGTCGAGCTGTATCCCTATCTCGACAGCCCCCGGGCCGCGGCGGCCGAGGCGCGGGAATTCTTGCTCCGGGCCATGGCTCAGACGGGCATTCCCTCGGCAAGCTAGGCGGAGCCGCAGGTGACACCCGACGAAACTACGTCTGCGCCGCGTCGGCCTGCTGCTCACTCGGCGACCGTGCTGGCCTACCTGCAACTCGGCCGCGTTCCCAACGTGTTTACGGCCCTGGCCGACGTGTTGCTGGGCTGGTTCATGGTCGAGCGCGCGCCACAGCCGTCTGCGACGCTGGCGGCTTTGCTCCTGGCATCGGCGTGCCTGTATACGTCGGGCATGGTCCTGAACGACGCGTACGACGCCGACGTCGATGCGCGCGAGCGGCCGCGGCGGCCGATTCCCTCGCAGCGTGTCCGCAGGCGTTTGGCCTTTCAGTTAGGATTTGCCTTGCTCGCGCTGGGCGCGGCGGCCGGATGCGCCGTGTCGCTCCTCGAGCAAAGCTGGGCGCCGGCCTGCGTCGCAGGCGCGCTCGCGCTGGTGATTTACGCCTACGACCGCGGGTTGAAGCACACACCGTTGGGCCCCTGGGCCATGGGGGCATGTCGCGGACTGAATGTGCTCTTGGGAATGAGCCCAGGTGCCGAGTCGTGGCACGCGCCGCATTACCTGGTTGCCGGCGGTTTGACGATCTATATCGCCGGCGTCACCCTGTTCGCGCGCCAAGAGGCCCAGCAGAGTCGCCGCGAGGGTCTCGTGATGGCGCTGGCCGTCATGTTGGCGGGACTCGGTCTGCTGGCGTGCCTGCCTCGAATCGTCGCGGCCGACGTGCGCGCGGACATTGTCGCTGAACGCTGGTGGCTGCTCTTGTCGCTGGTCGCGGCGCCGATCGCAATGCGCTGCCTGTTGGCCATTTTCCAGCCCGACCCGCGGCATGTGATGATGGCCGTGAAGACGGGCATCGTCTCGATCATTCTGCTGGATGCAACGCTTTGCGCTTGGCTGCGCGGCATGGGCCCCGCCGTGGTCATTGCCACCTTGGTATTTCCCACCTTGGCCCTGGGCCGGTGGGTTTATTCGACCTGAAAGCCCCGGCACCGACGAGGTGAAGTCATGCGCGTGTCCCTGGGTGCGACGCCGTGGTTGCTGTGCACCTGGGCTGCGGTCCAAGCGTTGGCCGCGCCCGTCGTGGCCGCCGCAGTCGACTATCCGATCCGGCCGGCGCCGTTTCAGGACGTCACGATCAACGGCGGGTTTTGGCTACCGCGGCTCGAGGCCAATCGCCGAACAACGGTCCGCTACGATTTTCAGAAATGCGAAGATACCGGCCGCATTGCCAATTTCGCCAAGGCGGCGGGGCTCGAAACGGGCAAGTTCCAAGGCATTTGCTACGACGATTCGGACGTCTTCAAGGTGATCGAAGGGGCCTCCTACACGCTCGCCGTGTCGCCCGATCCGCAACTCGACGCCTACCTCGACGGTTTGATCGCCAAGATCGCCGCTGCGCAGGAGCCGGACGGCTATCTGTACACGGCCCGCACGTTGGGCGCGACGGGATTCATGACCGGACGCGAGCGCTGGTCGAACTTGCGGGTCAGCCATGAGCTTTACAACGTCGGTCATCTGTACGAAGCGGCCGTGGCTCATTGGCAGGCCACGGGCAAACGCACGCTGCTCGATGTGGCGATCAAGAGCGCTGACCTTGTGGCCCGCACTTTCGGTCCCGGCGAGGGCCAACGCGTCGACGTCCCGGGCCATGAAGAGATCGAGATCGGCCTGGTCAAGCTGTATCGGGCGACGGGCGAGCCCCGGTATCTGAGCACGGCGCGGTTCTTTGTCGACGCGCGCGGACGCAAGCAGGGCCGCCGCGGCTTGTACGGCCCCTACGCGCAAGACCACGAACCGATCACCGATCAAGCGCTGGCCGTCGGCCACGCGGTCCGCGCGGGCTACTTCTACGCAGGGGTCGCCGACGTCGCGGCCCTGACCGGCGAAGCCGCTTATATCCGCGCCATCGACCGGCTGTGGGAAGACATCGTAGCGCGCAAGCTCTATCTCACCGGCGGCCTTGGCGCGCGGGCCGAAGGCGAGGCATTCGGCGAAGCCTATGAACTGCCCAACGCGACGGCCTACAACGAAACCTGCGCGGCCATCGCTAACGCGCTGTTCCAACAGCGGTTGTTCCTCCTGCACGGCGACGCCAAGTACATCGACGTGCTGGAGCGCGTCCTTTACAACGGCTTCCTGGCCGGTGTATCGCTGTCCGGCGATCGCTTCTTCTATCCGAATCCGCTGGCCAGCGCCGGCGACGCGCGCAAGGAATGGTTCACGACGTCCTGCTGCCCAGTCAACGTCGTGCGTTTCTTGCCCTCGCTGGCGGGATTTGCCTATGCCAGCCGGGACGACCATCTGTTCGTCAATCTGTTTCTCGACAGCCGGGCCAGGCTGCCGCTGGGCGATCGCACCGTCGAACTGGTTCAGCGGACCGAGTATCCCTGGTCAGAGCGAGTGTGCATCGAAATCTTGCCCACCGATGGCGCCGATGCGAGCTTTGCGCTCCACGTGCGCATTCCCGGCTGGGCGCAGGGGCATCCGGTTCCCAGCAATCTATATCGGTATCTGGATGACACTCCCGTCGGCTGGTCGCTGGCGGTCAATGGCCAAGCGGTCGAGCATCGCCTCGAACAGGGGTTTGCCGTCGTCCAGCGCGCGTGGCGCCAGGGCGATCGCGTCGAACTGGAGCTGCCGATGCCCGTGCGCCGCGTCGTGGCCCACGAACGAGTTGCCGACGACCAAGGGCGCCTGGCCGTGGAACGCGGACCTGTGGTCTATTGCGCCGAGGCGGTCGACCAGCCCGATCGCAAAGTTGCCCACGTCGTGGTGCCCGACGACGCGGAGTTCAGCATCGAACATCGCCCCGACTTGCTCGGTGGCGTCGACGTGCTGAGCGCAGCGGTCCGGGCGGCGCATCGGGCGGCGGACGGTACGACGGAGATCCGGCCCGCCGTTTTGACGGCCATCCCCTATTACGCGTGGGCCCACCGCGAACGGGGCGAAATGGCCGTGTGGCTGGCGCGCGACCCGGGCGTCGCGCGGCCGCTGCCCGCGGCGACCTTGGCGTCACGAGCCGCTGCGTCGGCATCGCATACCTGGCAGCGCGACACAACGGCTGCGCTCAACGATCAGGTCGAGCCCAGCAAGTCGGCCGACGATCAGATCGCCAGATTCACCTGGTGGGATCATCGCGGCAGCCAGGAATGGGTGCAGTATGACCTGGCAGCGACCAGCGCGGTTGCGCGTGCGGCAGTCTACTGGTTCGACGACACGGGAACTGGACATTGCAAGGTGCCCGCGTCGTGGCGACTGGTCTATCGCGACGGCGATGCCTGGCGGCCCGTCGAGTTGCAAGCCGGCTCGGCGTACGCGACAGCCGTCGATCGCTACAACGAGATTCAATTCGCCCCGGTCGAGACGAACGCCGTCAGGCTCGAGGTTCAATTGCAAGACGGCATGTCGGCCGGAATCCTCGAATGGCGGCTCGAGTAGCACCACTGACGCGCAGCACCCCGACGCGGTAAATTGCCGTTCCCGGCGGCGCAAGCATCCGCGCCGCGGTCCGAATTCGCATGCCACGCCGCTGAGTCCGCCATGCCTGATATCGTCGTCTTGCTTTCCCTCCCCGGATTGCGGAGCCAAGATCTGTCCTCGATGCCGGTTCTCCAGCGATTGGCGGCCACGGGCGAGGTGTCGCAGCTTGTACCGAGCTTTCCAGCGGTCACCTGCCCGGTGCAGGCCAATATGACCACTGGCCAGTTGCCCCACGAGCACGGCGTGATCGGCAACGGGTTCTACTATCGCGAACGGCACGAGTTCGAATTGTGGACGGCCTGGAACGAGTGCATCGAACGGCCGCAGATTTGGGACGTGCTGCACAAAGAGCGGCCCGGCGTGACCAGCGCGATCTGGTTTCCGCTGCATAGCAAGGGTGCCGGCGCCGACTACATCTGCACGCCGGCGCCGATTCACAACCCCGACGGCTCCGAGTCGCTGTGGTGCTATACCCGCCCGACCGAGCTGTATGGTCAGCTACGCGACCAGCTCGAGCACTTTCCGCTTTGGCATTTCTGGGGGCCACAGGCCAATGTCGCGTCGAGCCGATGGATCGCCGAAAGCGCGGTCATCGCGGCACAGCGGTTCCAGCCGCATTTCTTCTACATCTATCTGCCCCACCTCGACTATGCGGCGCAAAAGCACGGGCCTGACAGCCCCGAGGCCCAGCAGGCGCTCGGCGAACTCGACGCCGTCTTGGCGCCGCTCGTGGCGGGCATCGAAGCCGCGTATTCCCCCGCACAGCCGCTGTGGCTCGTGGCGAGCGAATACGCGATCGTGCCGGTCGAGCACGTGAGCTATCCCAATCGTGTGCTGCGCAATGCCGGGCTGCTCCGGGTTCGCGATGCGGGGGCAGGCGAGCTGATCGACTTGGCGACGACGCCGGCATGGTGTCTGGCCGATCATCAGCTCGGTCACGTCTATGTGGCTGACACGGCAGACGTCGAGCGCGTGGCGGCGCTGTTTCGGGGCCAGCCGGGCATTGCCGAAGTGCTGGTCGGTCGCGAGCGCGGCAAATACGATGTCGACCATCCACGCAGCGGCGAGGTAGTGCTCATCTCGACGCCGCAAAGCTGGCAGGCCTATTACTACTGGCTCGACGATGCCCGCGCCCCCGCGTTCGCCCGGCTGGTCGACATCCATCAAAAGCCCGGCTACGACCCGGTCGAACTACATCTCGACCTGACAACGCACAGCATTCCGCTCGACGCGACGCTGATTCGCGGTTCGCACGGCGCGCCGGCTCGGACCAACGAGCAGCGCGGGATCATCATTTCCTCGCAACGCGGCACGCTCGTGGGCCATGCGTTGGCCGACACCGACGTTTTCGACCTCGTACTGCGGCAATACGGCATCTAGTGCCGCCAGATTTGGCAAGGGTCGAGTCGGGCGACCCAATGAAGCCGTCGGCAGCTGCGCTCAACCGCCGCGCAGCCAGGTCGAAAACCAGCGCGAGCGCGTGGCCTCGGGCGCCGGACGATCGAAATCCTTCGGCCGCCCGCCCAAGACCGTGGGGCCGTACTCGTTCTGGGGATACGGATCGAAGAATTCGGCCCGGTCGCGCTGGAACTGTACGGTACCAGGAGCTGCCAGCCGGGGCGTCGCCTCGCCCGCGCATCCGGCCAACGCCAAACAGGCCGCCAGCGCACTACGGCGCAATAACGAGTGGGCCATGCCGGAGGGCTCCGTCCCGGTTGAGGGCCAAGCGTAAATCGAACGCGGATGTGCGCCTCGGGCGCAGAGCAGGGGCCGGATTATAGGCCGCGACCCGCACCGGGCGTAAGGCGAGCGGCAGCCGTGCCGCGCCTATTGATGCATCGACATCAAAGCAGTGACAGCTTGAAACAACCCGCCGTTCGGCACAAACGGAACCGCTGCCGGTCCGGACGGTGCGATCGGGCAAACTAGGGCAGGTAGATATCGAGCAGCGTTGCTTGCGCGCAGGGTTCGAGCAGCACCTCGCCGACTTCGGCAGGCACCAGGATGGTCTCGCCCAGCCGCACGGGCGCATCGACCGGGTCGCCAGCGACGCGCATCTGGCCCTCGATCGGCACGAGCAAATGGCAGCGATCGTCGCCACCGGCGTGCAGCGGCTCGCTCAGTCGCAGTCGATCCATGATGAACTTGTCACAGCGCACCAGGTTTTCGACCTGTTCGCGGGCCGTAGGTCGGGGCACGACTGGATCGATCGGGCCCAGGCCAAAATCGATCGCATCGAGGGCCGCCTCGATATGCAGCGGACGCGGCCGCCCATCGGCCCCTACGCGGTTCCAATCGTATAGCCGGTATGTCGTATCGCTGGCCTGCTGGATCTCGGCGATCAGCAGCCCTGCGCCCAGGGCATGCACCGCTCCGGCCGGAATGAACACGCAATCCCCCGGTCGCGGCTCGAAGCGATGCAGACACAGCTCGCTGGTTCCCCGGTTGACCTCGCGCGCCAAGGCCGCGCGGTCGAAGCCGCGCTTCAGACCGCTGTAGATAACGGCGCCGGGCTTGGTGCTCAGCACGACCCAGGCCTCGGTCTTGCCGAGGTCGGGCGGAATGAGCCGTGCGGCACGGGCATCGTCGGGATGCACTTGCACGGACAGCGTCTGCTGGGCGTCGAGAAACTTGAACAGCAGCGGAAATCGCGTTTGGGGGTGATGCCTGCCGAGCAGCGCCGGCCCCGACTCGCGCACCAATTCGCCCAGCGTCTTGCCGGCGAGCGGCCCCCTGGCAACGCGCGTCTGGTCGTCCCCGCGATCGCAAAGCTCCCAGCTTTCGGCGTAGTCGTCGCCCGGGGGCAGTTCCTTACCCAACTCGCTGGCCAACCGCCGCCCGCCCCAGAGGTAGCGGCGCAGCAAGGGCTCAAATCGCAAGGGATACATGCGGGGCATTGCGGTCCTCTGTTGCTGGCTCTGGCCGCGATTGTCGCGAATTGGCGCCGGTCCGCAATTGGCAGCCGCCCGGTACGATCTGCAGGTCTGGAGCGGTCTTAGGCGCCCTCGGAGCAGGTGCTCGCCGGGCTGTTCGCCGGCGGCCATTTGTTGGCGTCTGGCACCGCTGATATCATCGGAGGTGGCGCCGAAAGTCTTCGCGGCAGATCACCGCAACCTACCGCGCCTCGCGCCCAGCATCCGATTGGTTCGCCGTCCTGGTGCCCACCCCAATCGATCGGGGATGCCTTCCTCCCCCGCGGCCGCGCGCATGACCCGTTCGCCGTTGCCCGCCGACGGCGCAAGACCAGGTTGCGGTTTGCCCGGATTCATGTCGAAGCACCGCTACAGCGACGATCTGTTCAAAGACAGCACCATGACCTTCGGGGAACACCTCGAAGAGTTGCGGGTCTGTTTGTTCCGCGCGGTCCTCGGCCTGGCGATCGGCTTTGTGATCGGCCTGGCCTTGGGGCGGCCGGTCGTGGCGATGTTCCAGATGCCGCTCGATCGAGCCTTGCAGCGACACGTCGCCGAGCTGACCCGCGAGCGCCGCGCAGCGCAGGTCGCCGAGATGCCGGCCAACCAGCGCCCGCAGGGCGAAACCGATCCGGTCAACGAGCTGATCGACGAGGGCTTTACCTATGACGATTGGCTGATCGATCCCCGGCCGCTGTTGGATGAGATCGAGAAGACCTATCCGGGGGCGATCAATCGCGCGGCGCTGCCGCCGGTCGATCTGGCCAAAACCAAAGAAAACCTGATGCCGTTGCGGTTGTTCCGTCGGATCACCGACGACCGCCGCACCGAGCTGACGACGCTCAATGCCCAAGAAGGCTTCATGATCTATATCAAGGCGTCGCTCGTGACGGGCGTCGTCCTGGCCTCGCCTTGGATCTTGCTGCAGCTCTGGATCTTCGTGGCGGCGGGCTTGTATCCGCACGAGCGGAGCTACGTGTACGTCTTCCTGCCGTTCAGCCTGCTGCTGTTCCTGATGGGCGCGTCGCTGGCCTTTTTCTTCGTGTTCGACCCGGTGCTCGACTTCCTGTTCGCGTTCAATCGCTGGCTCGGGCTGGGCACCGATATGCGCATCAGCGAATGGCTTAGCTTTGTGCTGTTGATGCCGCTGGGTTTCGGCGTGAGCTTTCAATTGCCGCTGGTTATGCTGTTCCTCGAGCGGATCGGCGTGTTTACGGCCGAGATGTACGCGTCGCAGTGGCGGATTTCGGTGCTGGTGATTTGCGTGCTGGCCATGGTGCTCACACCGTCGGGCGACCCATACAGCATGTTGCTGATGGCCGTGCCGCTGGTGGGCTTGTACTTTGGCGGCATCGCCTTGTGCCGGTACATGCCCAAGAAGACCAGCGACGTGACGGTTTGAGCCGTCGACGAGCGACGCGCGTCGAATAGACGCACCAAGCAGCCCAGCCAGACCGCGGCAAGAACTAGCCAGACCGCGGCAAGCCTAGATCGCTTCGCTGCCGCGTTCGCCCGTGCGAATGCGAATGCAGTCTTCCAACGGCAAAACGAAGATCTTGCCGTCGCCGATCTCGCCCGCCTTGCCGGTGCGGCCGCCCTTGACGATCGCCTGGATGGTCGGCTCGACGAAGTCCTCGTTGACGGCGATCTGGAGCTGCACCTTGCGCGTCAGGTTGACCGCCACCTCGTGACCGCGATAGGTCTCGGTGTGGCCCTTTTGCCGGCCGAAGCCTTGAACGTCCATCACCGTCAGGCGGAAGACTTCGACTTCGCTCAGGGCCGCCTTGACGGCCTCCAGACGACTCGGCTGGATGATGGCGATAATCAGCTTCATCGAATCGCAAAACTCGACACGAACACGGGCGAAACAGAGCCGGAATCCTGATCCTAGCCGTCGGCTCCGAGGGTCTCAAGGGTGAAAAAGACGCCCCCGACTTGGGCAAGCCAGGC
Source organism: Pirellulales bacterium (assembly GCA_019694435.1). Classification (NCBI taxonomy): domain Bacteria; kingdom Pseudomonadati; phylum Planctomycetota; class Planctomycetia; order Pirellulales; species Pirellulales bacterium. The sequence goes on along the minus strand of JAIBBZ010000044.1, from coordinate 22,147 downwards.
GGAGTGCCTACCCAAGTCCGCGGGGCATCCTTCTGGGGCCGAAAAGACCCAAGATAGGGCACGCAATTGCCAAGGAACCGGTGGCGTTGCGGCCACCGCCTGAGAGAAAAACGTCGGGGGCCACGGGCGCTTCGCTACGAGGGTTTGCCGTCCGCACACGCGCACCCACGCACACACGAACTTTCACGTCAAGTTCGTGATCGCGCCCGTGGCCCACCGACCACGCATCCGGTCCCGTCAATTTTCTGGAGTTTGCTCAAGCAATGCTCGGGCGGAGCGTGCATTCAGCAAGCTCTGTGCCAGTCGCGCCGGCAAACCCGCGCCGCACGGGCCTGATCCTGCTGTGACACAAGCAGTTGCGAAAAAATTTTGCACGCGATTTGTGTGCGTTCTGTGAATGCAAATGCCCGGATCGCTTGCAGAGCTTCGTGCGAGGCTGCCCACGACTCGGGCAAGCGAGCGATCAAAACCAACAAAAACAGCCGCCTGCGACCCTGGGAGGATCGCAGGCGGCTGGAGAATCTCGAACTCCGCGTGGCGGACCGAGCTTGCGATCGGTCCAGCCGGCACCGACTTCACACTACCACAGGAAGATGAAGTCGTTGCCCCAGACGAACTGGTTCGAATCGGTGCCGTCGTCGTAGGGCAGTTGGTTCGCGGCGTTGGCCGGACCCGTGTACCAGTCCCAGCGAGCTTCGCTACGCAGGCGGAAGTTCGCGGTGGCCAGGTAGTTCAGGCCCGCGGCACATTCGTAGAAGTTGCCAGCGAATCCACCGTAGGCCGAACCGCTCGGGTCGCCGACGTTGCTGATTTCGCGGGCACCGTCGTCGTCACGCCACCACTCCGCACGACCACCGAGACCCCACTTGTCGTTGAGGGTGTAGAACAGGTACTGGTTGACACCGTACCACTCGGCGTCCTGGCCCGGCGTGACGACGCTGGCGTCGTTCTGCCAACCCAAGTCGCTCTGGAAGACGTACTTCAGCTTGTCGGTCAGGCCCTGCTGGGCGACGATGCTGTGCACGTAGCGCGACTGGCGGTTGTTGGGATCCTCGTCGCTGATGCTCATCGCATAAGCCAACGAGCTGTTGGCGTCGTCGCTGGTCCAAGTCAGACCACCGATGCCGCCGATCTGGTCGTTGATATCTTCCCACTGGTCCCAGCCGCGGTGGATACCACCGAGCACGGTCCAGTTGTCGTTCAGCTTGTAGGTGGCCAAAGCCCCCGTGTGAGTGAACGGCTCGCCGAATTGGAAGGTCAGAGGCTGCGAGATGAAGAAGTTGTCGGGGGCCGTGACCATCTGGTACCCGATGAACGTGTACCAGTGACCGAGCTTGACCGACAAGTCACCGTAGCCGACTTCGGCGTACAACTGCGGCATCGCCAGACCGTAGAACCGGTTGTCCTGGTTCCAGTTGCGCGTGCCGTCCGTGTTGAGTTCCAGGCCCAGGGCCGGCGTGAAACGCCAGTCGGTGCCGTAGAGCAAGTCGATCCGGCCACCAATGTCGAAGCCTTCCGACGTGTCGATCGCCTTCTGGCCGACGATGTAGAACTGGTTCAGCTGGAATTCGTTCGAACGGTCGTTGAACGTGACCGGACCGTTGAACCGGTCCGCCGGGTTGTCCGGGTTCCAGGTGAAGCTGCCGTTGACCCAGCCGGTCAGCGACAGGCCCGTGGTCTTGAAGAAGCAGCAGTCGTCGAACAGGCGACAAGGCCCTTCGGCTTCTTCCTCACAGGCGTTGCAGCAACCGTTGCCGCAGCCATTGCTGCAGCCGTTCGCACAAGGATTGCACGTGCTGCAGCCGTGCGTTCCACAGGTGCCGCAGGCCGGGGCGCAGCCTTGGGGGGCAGGCGCCGCAGCAGCGGCCTCAGGAGCCGCGGGAGCAGCTTGCTCGCCGCCTTCCTGAGCGTAGTAGCTCTCGTAATCGTAAGCAGTCTGTTGGTACGTGACGGGCTGACGCAGCGACGTCACGGTCGTGGTCTGGGCCAGGGCGGCTGGTGAAAACAGCGCCGCGACCGCGAACACGAGCATCCGTGTCGAGATCCTCATCTCTCGCTCTCCAAGTCCGTGTGTCAGAGAATGCGCGGGGAAGTCCGTTACCCGGCGTGAGGGCGTGCAGACACTCAGGTGGGCAAACCGGGGGCGCCGACCGATCTGGGTGTGATCCTACGGTCGGCCACGGTTGCTATCGACGCGCCATCTGGCACGGATTGACTTGAAAAGCCGGCCGCAGGGGCCTTCGGCGGGTTGGAGACTGGCGAGCGTGTGAACCCTTGCGGCTCAGGAAAAGCCTGAGTGGCCCCCAATCGGTGGCTGGCCGGGCTAGCATCCCTGTCGAGGCCAAAATCGCCCCCGGGCGTGCCCGCTGCATTGCGACCGACCGTCGCGAAGCGCACAGCCAAACACGACTGGCACTTACTATCGCCCGAACGGGGGTTCGTGCCTGCGCGGACCCGATGCGGCCTCGAGCGGCAAGCGGTAACCAAGGGCGTTCGCCGGTCAGCGGGCCGCTGGCTCGGTCTCAGAGAACAAGGCTTCGACAAACGCCTCGGGCTCAAACAGCGCCACGTCGTCTGGCTGTTCGCCGACTCCGACGTACTTGACCGGCAGCCCGACTTTCTGGCGGATCGCAACCACGACACCCCCTTTGGCGGTGCCGTCGAGTTTGGCGAGAAAGATTCCCGTGCAGTTCACGGCGGCCGTGAAATGCTGGGCCTGGCTGATGCCGTTCTGGCCCGTCGTGGCGTCGAGCACCAGGAGCACCTCGTGCGGAGCGCCTGGCACGAGCTTGCCGAGCACCCGGTGAATCTTGCTCAGCTCTTGCATCAGGTTCTGCTGGGTCTGTAAACGGCCGGCCGTATCGACGATGCAAACGTCGGCGTTCGATTCGACCGCCGCCGCCAAGGCCTGATGCGCGACGCTGGCCGGGTCGCGTCCTTGCTCGGCCGTAACGATGCGTGCGCCCAACCGCTTGGCCCAGATCGAAAGCTGCTCGACTGCGGCGGCGCGAAAAGTGTCGCCGGCTCCCAAGACGACCGACTTGCCCTGCGCCAGGAGAATCTGAGTGAGTTTAGCGATGGAAGTGGTTTTGCCCGATCCGTTGACTCCAACGACCATGATTACGGTCGGTCCTTCGCTGGCAAAATTGATCGGCGAAGCGGGCTGCGCCAGCAGCGTCTTGAGCTGGGACTTGACCGCGGACAGCACGTCGGCAAGCTCGACCACGCGGCCGCGAAAATCCTGGGCGATCTGGGCAGCGATCTGATTGGCCGTGGCCACCCCCATGTCCGTCTTTACCAGGGCCGCCGAGAGCTCGTCGAGAAACTCGTCGTCGACCAGCCGCCCTTGCCGTTTGAACAAGTCGCGGATATCGGTGTTGAGAATCTGCGTGGTCTTCTTCAGACCCTGCCGAAACTTGTCCCACAGGCCCATGAGCTACTGCGCCTCGCGATGGCGGGTGAGAAAGCGGTCGAGGATGCCGTTGACGAACGGCGCCGATTGGGCCGCGCCGAAACGCTTGGCCAACTCCACCGCTTCGTTGATCGCAACGCGGTCCGGTGTGTCGGCATAGAGGATCTCGTACGCCCCCAGGCGGAGCACGTTGCGGTCGGTCGCGGCCATCCGCTCGAGGCTCCAATTGTCGGCCGTCTTGGCCAACAGGGCGTCCAACTCGGCGCGATTGCGGCGCACCCCCGCCACGAGCGAACGCCCGAACTCGATCAGTTCTGGCTGGCGCAGCCGGGCGACGAGAAACTCGTCCGCGGCATGGGGATTGACGCCCGGGTTCAGATCGTCCTGAAAGAGGATCTGCAAGGCAACTTCGCGGGCACGGGTTCGACGGGACATGAATACAACCAGCAGCGGACAGGCAATACCAGGGGCAGGGGGGGTGCCTCGCGCCAAGGCAAGGCAGGCGGGCATCACACGCCGCTCCCGACGCGACGCTGCATTCTATCCATGATCCTGCGATGCGCGGGGCACGCGCGGCCTCAAGCGGGCAATTTTTTCAGCAGATCGATCATCGTCAACGCCGCTTCGGCGCATTCGGCGCCCTTGTTCCCGACGTTACCGCCCGCGCGATGAATGGCTTGTTCGAGCGTATCGCAGGTCAAAACACCGAACAAGACGGGAATGCCGGTGTCGACGCCCGTTTGTGCAAGCGAGAGGCTCACGGCGCGATTGATTTGTTGGTCGTGCGTCGTTTCGCCGCGGATGACCGCGCCCAGACAGAGGACCGCCAGGTAGCGTCGCGACCGCGCCAGCCGATCGGCCACCAGGGACAATTCGAACGCCCCCGGCACCCAGGCGATATCGATCGCGTCCTCGGCCATCCCTGCGCCGGTGAGCACGGCGAGCGCGCCGTCGAGCAGCTTGCCGGTGATCGAATCGTTGTAGCGCGAAACGACGATGGCGATCGAGCCGGCGGGCGCCGTCCGCTGACCTTCGAAAACTCTGGCCAAGAATGACTCTCCTCGAGGAACCGCCCGCACACGACGGACGCCGGCCGTGCCGGCGGCCGCAGGCGACTGCGTTACGACTTCATATTCATGCTCATCAGGAATTCGGCATTGCTCTTGGTCTTTTGCAACCGGCTGACCAGTAGCTCCATCGCATCGGGGGCGTTCATTTCGTTGAGCACTCGTCGCAGGATGCACACCCGGCGATACTCCTCGGGGTCCATCAACATCTCCTCGCGGCGCGTGCCGCTGCGGTTGATATCGATCGCCGGCCAGACGCGCTTGTCGACCAGCCGGCGGTCGAGCACGATCTCCTGGTTACCGGTTCCCTTGAATTCTTCGAAGATCACTTCGTCCATTTTGCTGCCGGTATCGATCAGAGCCGTGGCGATGATCGTCAGTGAGCCGCCTTCTTCGACTTTGCGCGCCGACCCGAAAAACCGCTTGGGACGCTGCAACGCGTTGGCGTCGACGCCGCCCGAAAGGATCTTGCCCGAGTGCGGCACCTCGGCGTTCCAGGCCCGGGCCAGCCGCGTGATCGAATCGAGAAAGATCACGACGTCGTAGCCGTACTCGACCATCCGCTTGGCCTTTTCGATGACCATCTCCGACACTTGCACGTGCCGCGACGACACCTCGTCGAACGTCGAGCTGATCACCTCGCAGTTGGGGCCCTTCACCTGACGTTCCATGTCGGTGACCTCTTCCGGGCGTTCGTCGATCAAGAGCATGATCACGTACGCCTCGGGGTAGTTGGTCAGCACCGCCTTGGCCATCTTTTGCAGCAAGATCGTCTTGCCGGCCCGGGGCGGGCTGACGATCAGGCCGCGCTGGCCGAAGCCGATCGGCGTGATCAGGTCGATGACCCGCATCGCGACTTCATCGGGCGCATGCTCCATGCGAATTCGCGTGTCGGGGTGCAGCGGCGTCAGATCGTCGAACGACACCTTGGTCGACAGCAGGTTGGGGTCCTGCGAGTTGATCGCCTCGACCCGCAGCAGCGCAAAATAGCGCTCGTTTTCTTTTGGCGGGCGAATCTGACCGGCCACCGTCGTCCCGGTTTTCAAGCCAAAGCGGCGGATCTGGCTGGGAGAGACGTAGATGTCGTCGGGACAGGAAAGGTAGTGATAGTCGGGGCTGCGCAAAAAGCCGAACCCATCGGGCAGGACTTCAAGCGTCCCTTCGCCATACATCAGGCCGTTCAGCTTGACCCGTTCTTTGAGGATCTTGAAGATCAGGTCCTGCTTCTTCATCCCCATGTAGTCGGTCAGGTTGGCGGTGCGCGCCTGCTCGATCAATTGGGGCATGCTCATCCGCTGCAGCTCGGCGATGTGAATATCGCCCTGCTTGATCTGCTCGTACCGCTCGTCGATCTCGTCGAGGCGCTTGCCGCTTTCGACCTCGGCGGCGATCTCCTCGGCCAACGACAACGGTTCGGAATCGTCGTCATAGGCGTTGTCGCGCGATTCGTTCGGCGGCGCCGGATCGCCTCCCCGCGGCGGGTAAGAAGATCGGGGTCGATTGGGTCGCATTCCTCTTGCGTCCGACATGACGTGCTCCACTAGCGGCGGCAGGGGTCAGGCGCGAACGGCCTGACGGCGGGCGATTGGATGGGCAGCGGACACGACAGCGCGCAGGACGCAGGCTCGCACGAAGCGCTGCGGCCTCGCTGAGGTGGCCGCCAACTGCGAAACGGGGCGGAATAGGTAGCTCGAAGGGGGCGACGGCAGGCGTCTTGCCCGGGTTCCGTGCGGCCCGGCCGCGACGCGTTACCGACGGGGGGTGAGGTGGCTCCAGAACTGGTCCACCTGCTCTTGAGTCGACCGTATGCTGCCCGAATTGTCAATGCGAACGGTCGCCCTGGCCATTTTTTCCGCCAATTTTGGCTGAGTTTCCTCGCGCGCGGCGAATTCTGCCTCGCTCCAGCCCCGGCCCTGAGCCCGTTGGAGCCGTACCGCGCGCGAGGCATCGACATAAATCACCTCGTCGCACCAGGCGTCCATGCCGGCCTCGAGCAGCAGCGGGGCGTCGAGCACCACGGCCGGCAGCCCCTGGGCCGCATATTGCCCCAGCCGTTCCTGCATTGCCCGGCCGATCTGGGGGTGCACCAGCGACTCTAAGAAGGCCTTGTCGCGCGGCCCGTCCGGCGCGGGTGCAAAGACGATTTGCCCGACGCGGGCCCGATCGACCTCGCCGTCGGCCCCCAGCACGGTCGGGCCCCAGCGCTCGACGAGCGCGGCCCGCACGTCGGTTTCGCGTAGCACTTCGTGGCCGATCTTGTCGGCATCGATCACGCCGGCCCCAAGCTCGGCAAGCCGTGCGGCGACAAGGCTCTTGCCGCTGGCAATACCGCCGACGATGCCGATGATCTTCACGCTCAAACCGCCTTTCACGCGAGCCCGCTGCCGGCTGGCCGGCCCACCGGGTTCGCTTCGCAGACACCTGGCCCGCCCCACGGGACCGATCGATCTAGACGTCGGCCAGCGTAGGGCCCCATTTGACGTCGATCTTCAAGGGCACGTTCAACTTCAACACGCCACTCATCTCTTCCTCGACGAGCTGTGCCAGGCGCGCGATCTCTGAATCGGGCGCTTCGAAGACCAACTCGTCATGAATCTGTAGCAGCATCTTGGCCTGCAACCGCTCGCGGCGCATACGTGCCAGGACTGCAATCATGGCCCGTTTGATCAGATCCGCGGCCGAGCCTTGGATCACCGTGTTGATCGCCGTGCGTTCGGCCAGGTTGCGCTGGCGGCCGGCCCCCGAACGGACGCCATCGATAGCCCGGCGCCGCCCGAGGATCGTCGTCACATAGCCCTGCCGTTCGCACTGGGCCAGCAGCTCGGCCAAGAACCGCTCGACGCCCGGGTAACGGGCAAAATACCGGTCGATGAAGGCCGCGGCCTCGTCTTGCGGAATGTCGAGCTGCGCGGCGAGCCCAAAGGCGCTCTGGCCGTAGATGACGCCGAAATTCACGGCCTTCGCGCTGCGCCGCATCTCGGCGGTGACCGCGTCGAGCGGCACATTGTTCACCTCGGCGGCCACGCGGGCATGAATGTCTTCGTCGCGCGCGAACGATTCGCAAAGCGTCTCATCGCCTGAAAAGTGCGCCAGGACACGCAGCTCGATCTGCGAGTAATCGGCCGCGAGCATCGACCAGCCTGCGGCTCCCGGCCGAAACGCCGAGCGTATCTCGCGACCTTGTTCGGTGCGGATCGGAATGTTCTGCAGGTTCGGATCGCCGCAGCTCAAACGGCCTGTCGCCGCCACGACCTGGTTGAACGAGGCGTGGACCCGGCCGGTGCGCGGATTGACCATCGTCGGCAGCGCGTCGACGTAGGTCCCCTTGAGCTTGGCATACTGGCGGTACTCGATGATCTTGGCCGGCAGCGGGTGGATGCGGGCCAGTTCCTCAAGCACGTCGGCATCGGTACTGGGCCCCGTCTTGGTCTTTTTGACCACGGGCAACTTGTGCTCTTCGAACAGCACCTGTTGCAGTTGTTTCGGTGAGGCGATGTTGAACGGACGGCCTGCCAGGTCGAAGATCTCCGCCTCGAGATCGGCGAGCCGCCGCCCGTACTCGGTGCTGAGCTCGGCCAGCCGCTCGACGTCGACCCGGATGCCGTTGAGCTCCAGTTCGGCCAGCACCTCGACCAGCGGCACCTCGGTGTCGTGCAGCAGCTCGGTCAGGCCCGTTGCCGCGAGCCGCTGCTCGAGCAAAGGGACCAAGCGCAATGCGACGTCGGCATCTTCGCAGGCATACGGCGTGATCTGCGCAAGCGGCACTTCGTCCATGCGCTTCTGCGTCTTGCCGCTGCCGATCAGCTCGCTGATCTTGATCGTCGTGTGGCTCAGGTACCGGCTGGACAGCTCGTCGAGATTGTGATTGCGGCGGCCCGCCTCGAGCAGGTAATCGGCCAGCATCGTGTCGAAGGCCACGCCCGCGACTTCGACCCCGTGCCGGCGGAGCACGATCAGATCGAACTTCAAGTTCTGCCCGATCTTGGGCAGGTTGGGGTCGGCCAACAGCGGGCGCAGCCGCGTCAGGACAGCCTCTTGTTCGAGGCACGGTTCGCCCGCCGGGGAGCGCACGGGGATGTACCAGGCGTCGCCCGGTACGGCGGCCAGCGAGACTCCCACCAGGTCGGCCCAGGTCGGCCAGATGTGCGTGGTTTCTGTATCGACCGAAAGGTATTTCGCGCAGCGCATGCCTGCGACTAGCTCGTCCAGCTGCGCGAGGTCGGTCACGGCGCGATAATTGGCCTGCCAGACTTCGGGCTGCTCGGGCAGCGCTGCGCGGGCCCGGGCCGTGAACCCGCGGAACCCATATTCTTCGAACAGCCGCACCAGGTTTTCCGAATCGGGAGGGCCTACGTGTCCGGCCTCCCAGTCGACAGTCAACGGCACGTCGTCGGCCAGCTTGACCAACCTGCGGCTCACCAGCACCTGGTCGCGCGCCGCCAACAGGTTTGCCTTGCGCTTCGCCTGCTTGATCTCGTCGACATGTACCAGCAGGTTGTCGAGCGTCCCGTAGGCGGTCAGCAGCTCGCAGGCAATCTTGGGTCCGACCAGCGGCACACCGGGCACATTGTCGACGCTGTCGCCTACCAGGGCTTGAAAATCGACCACCTGGTCCGGGCGCACACCCCATTCTCGGACCAACGCCGTCTCATCAAATAGCTCGCCCTTGCGGATGTTGTAGATATGCGTCTTGGGCGTCAGCAGTTGCCGAATGTCTTTGTCCCCCGACACCAGAAAACACTCGCCTCCGGCCGCCTCGGTCTGACGGGCCAACGTGGCCAGAATGTCGTCGGCCTCGTAGCCCTCGACCGACAAGGCCGGGATGCGCATCGCGGCGAGTACCCGTTGGATTTCGGCGAATTGCGGGCTGAGATCGTCGGGCACTTCGGAACGCTGCTCTTTGTATGCCGCGTAGATCTCGTGACGGAACGTCGGCGTCGGCAAGTCGAAGGCACAGAACAGATAGTCGGGCCGCTGTTGCTCGAGCAAGAAGTAGATGTCGCGCGTGAAGCCGAACACCGCGTTGACCGGCTGCCCCTGGGGGCTGGTCATCTCCGGGATCGCATGAAACACCTGGAAGATCAGGCTATTCGCGTCGATTACCCAAACGGTCTTGCCGGCGAGATCGGGGGGGCCTGCGGCAGAACCCGGCACCGCAGCCGGCGCGGCATCCGCGGTTGCCTCCGTGGGAGGCGGGTCGAGGCCGGGAAGCAGTGCTTGTCGGGCGACGTTGCGGGAACGAGCGGGCATGGGCGGCCGATCGGCTGTCTCGAGGTTGACTTCGTGTCCTTTGCGGGCATGCGTCCGCCATGGGCGGAACGACCCCAGCAGCGCCCCCCGGGACGCAGCATTCTACCGCCGTCCCTGGCCGCGTTCGCGGGGCGGATTTACCGGCTGTAACGACGGCGTTGGCGGGGTCGAAGGGGCGGTTTTTCGTTGACCGGCCCCCTGAGCTGTAACTACCATCAAGGAACAGCCTTGCAGGCGGCGATTGCCAAGTGCTCGACGGTAGGCGGATTCCCGCCGCGGTCGACCTGGCCGCCGCAACGTTGGGCTCCCTCCTCTCGGACCGCACCGGAACACAGAGCACTTCGGGCATTCCAGCGGCACGCTGCTCGCGTCGCCGGTTTGGGCCCCCTTGCCGACAAGAGACTCGCCATGGCTGCCAGCGAAAACCAGGGCATGCAGATCGCGCTGATTTTGTTCGTCATCCTGACGCTCATTCTCAGCGTGACGACCTTCTTTGGCTTCCAGTCGTACAAGACCAGCGAGCAAAAGGCCGCCGAGTACCAACGCCAGTCGCAAGAAGCCTCGACCGCAAACCAAAAGACGATCCGCGAAAACAGCGAACTCAAGCAGATGATGGGCGTGGCCGAGGCTGAAAGCATCGACAACGTCAAGAAGCAGTTCGACGCGGACATGGCGGCCTGGGCTGCCACGGTGCCCAACGATTCGAAGACCTATCGCCAGTCGCTCGAACTGATGTTCAAGGCGCTCGACGACCGGAGCAAGAACTGGGACGCCGAGACGATCAAGGTTGCCGAGTTGACCCAGCGGCTGGCCGAGGCGGAGAAGAAAAAGACCGAACAGGTCGCCGTTCACGAGAAGACGGCCTCCGACGCCCAGACCGACCTGGCCAAGGAGCGCGCCGGCTTCACCGACGATCGCAAACGGCTCGAGGATCAACTCACGAGCAACCAGGCCGACTTGGAAAAGATCCGCAATGATCTGGCCCGGGCCGCGGCCGAGGCGGCCAGCGAACTCAAGAAGCTCACCTCGCAGCTCGACGAAAGCCGCAAGATCGCCGACAATTTCCGCGAAGAACGCAACCAGCTGCTCGACCCGACCTTCGAGGTCGCCGACGGCGAAATCGTCTGGATCAACCAGGGCAGCGGAACCGTCTGGATCAACATCGGCCGCGACGATTCGCTCAAGCGGAAGACCTCGTTCTCGGTCTACACGTCCGAGGCCAACGACCTGGCCGACCCCGAGCCCAAGGGCAAGATCGAAGTCACGCAGATTCTCGGCCAGCACCTGGCCGAAGCGCGCATTCTCGAAGATTCGCTGTCCGACCCGCTGTTGATCGGCGATCTGATCTTTACGCCGACCTGGACGCCCGGGCGTTCCGAGCGGTTTGCCCTGGCGGGCTTCATGGACCTCAACGAAGACGGCCTTTCCGATCGCTCGGCGGTGCGAAACCTGATTCAGCAGGCCGGCGGAATCATCGACTTCGATCTGGACGACGAAGGTAAGACGACCGGGGAAATGACCCAGCAGACGCGGTTCCTCGTGATCGGCGACCAGAAGAGCAACCTGCAGGGCTACTCCGACGCCGTGAAGCGCGCCAAAGAACTGGGCCTCGAGGTGTTGCGCCTGCCCGAGTTCCTCGATCACGTCGGCTTCAAGGATCCGAAACGCGTGCTGCGCTTCGGCATCACGCCGTATGCCGAATTCAAGGGTGATCGCAAGGACGGCGAGCCGCGCTCGGCCACGGGCACGAACGTCTCGAAGCGTTTCGAGCCCCGCAAGCCTCGTCAGAAGCGGAACACGGCCTACGATTTGAACACCCGTCCGAATTCGGGGACGCCCGACTCGGGACGCAAGTAAGGACCAATTCGGCGAGCCGGCCGCTTCAGCCAAGCCACCGCGTCAACCGAGTCGTTGGGGCGGTTCTTCGCGCCGGGCTTGCCACTGATCGCGCACCTGCCGCAGGCCGAACGCGCACAGCTCGAATTCGTAGCTGAGCCGGGCCAGCACGTCGTTTTCGTGCTCTTTTTCCGGCGCAGCGATCGTACTGGCGATGCGATACGAGCGTTTGCCTGTTTCGCAGTAGTCGACGAAAAAGTCGTACTTGGCCCGTTTGTGCAGTTTTTCGAGCGCCTCGGGATAGACGCCCGACCAGAACAGCGTGACGTCGCCGATATGGCGATGGACCTCGCGACGGGCATCGCCGAGCCGCAGTTCGGCCTCGACGAGCATCTCGGCCACTTCCTCAAGGCGTCGGCCGGTCAGATTGCGGATGGCGTGAATCGCATCGATATGGACGAACCGGACGAGCAATTCGACCAGGTAGTCCAACAACGCCGGATCGGCCACGCCCAGGCGCTCTTGAAAGGTCGTCTCCGTCAGCCCTGCCAGGTAGGCCCGCAAACTCGCTCGATCAGCCATCGACATAACGCTCGACCCTCGACCTGCACGGGCAGCCTCGCCGGGCCCGCAAATCGTCAGCGGGCCAAGCGCACCAGGGCGCAAGGGGCCTCGATTAACCCTCACGAGCAAGTCTATGCACACGTTTTTTCACGGGTCAAGGTCGATGCGCGCGGACTCCCCGCATGCTGAGGTCGGAAACCTGCCGGAATGCCGAGCCGGAGATCTACCGGGTCGCCAGGGGCAGCGCCGCCACTAGTTCGTCGACATAGCGCCCAATTTCGTCGAGCACTTCGGCCCGGGGGCGCTGCTGTGCCGCCCCGACCCGGCGGACAATGGCCGATCCGACGATCACGCCGTCGGCCGCGGGGGCCAGCAGCCGGACGTGTTCTGGCTGGCTGATGCCGAAACCGATGCAGATGGGCAGCGAGGTCCGTTCGCGTAGCCAGGCCACGTTTTCCAGCAGTTCCGGCGGCAATTGGGTCCGCTCGCCCGTGATGCCGGTGACCGACACGTAGTACACAAAGCCGGTGGACGATTCGGCGATGCGGACGGCCCGTTCGCGCGGCGTGGTGGGCGTGACCAGTTGAATCAGGCTGAAATCGGCCTGCCGGCAGAGCGTCGCCAGCGCGCCGGCTTCTTCGACCAGCAAATCCGGCACGATCGCCCCTGCGATGCCGGCCGCTTGTGCATCGGCCACGAAGCGCTCGGGGCCATAGCGATGGATAATCGCGTAGCTGACCATCGTCACCGTCGGCGCGGACATTTGCGGCGTCGCCTCGCGGAGCGTTGCCAGGATGTCGGCCACCCGGATCTTGTGCGCCAGGGCGCGGGCGTAAGAATCTTGAATCACCGGGCCATCGGCGATGGGGTCGCTGTAGGGGACTCCCACCTCGCACAGACTCGCCCCGTGCCGAGCCAGGCACCGGAGTACGTCCGCCGTGAAGGCCAGGTCCGGATCGCCCGCCGTCACGAACGGGATAAACGCCTTGCGACGCTCGGCCTTGAGTCGGGCGAATACCTGGTCGATCGCGGACATGGGAAGCACCTGGCCCTTGCAAGGGGGGCGGAATTCTCGTGGCGGGCGCTAGTCGATCGATTCGCCGCGCAACCGGGCGACCTCTTGCGCGTCTTTGTCGCCGCGGCCCGAGAGGCAAAGCACGATCGCCTCGTGGCGGGGGCGCTCGGCGGCCAGTTCCATGACCGTGGCCAACCCGTGTGCCGATTCGAGCGCGGGCAAGATCCCCTCGAGCCGGGCAAGCAAATCAAACGCTTCGAGCGCCGTAGCGTCGTTGCAAGCCCGATACCGCACGCGGCCGGTATCCTTCCAATAACTATGCTCGGGGCCGACGCCCGGATAGTCGAGCCCCGCCGATACCGAGTGCACGTCGCAGGTCTGGCCATCGTCGTCTTGCATGACGTAGCTGTAGCTACCGTGCAACACGCCCGGGCTGCCGAAACTGAGCGGCGAAGCATGCTGGCCGGGTTCGTTCGAACGCCCGCCGGCCTCGACGCCGACGAGTTCGACGCCCGGATGATCGACGAATGGATAGAACATCCCCGCGGCGTTACTGCCACCGCCGACGCAGGCCACGACCACCTCGGGCAATCGCCCCAAGATGCGCAGCGACTGCTCGATGGTCTCCCGGCCAATCACCGCCTGAAAATCGCGGACGATCCGCGGAAACGGATGCGGTCCGACCACCGAGCCAAGGATATAGTGCGTCGTCTCGACCGTGGCCATCCAGGTGCGCATCGCCTCGTTGATGGCGTCGCGGAGCGTACGCGAGCCGGTCGTCACGGGACGCACTTCGGCCCCCATCAACTGCATGCGAAACACGTTGAGCTTCTGACGGCGAATGTCCTCTTCGCCCATATAGACGACACACTCGAGGCCAAAGCGGGCACAAGCGGTCGCCGTGGCGACGCCGTGTTGCCCGGCGCCCGTCTCGGCGATCACGCGGCGCTTGCCCATTCGCCGCGTCAGCAGCGCCTGACCCAAGGTGTTGTTGATCTTGTGCGCGCCGGTGTGGTTGAGGTCCTCGCGCTTGAGATAGATCTTCGCGCCGCGGCAGTGCTCGGTCAGCCGCTCGGCAAAGTACAGGGGCGACGGCCGGCCCACGAAATTCGCCAGCAGGTCGTCCAGCTCGGCCTGAAAGGCCGGGTCGTGAATTGCTTTTTCATACTCGGCCGCGAGTTCGTCGAGGGCCCGGGTTAGGGTCTCGGGGACATAGCGCCCCCCGAATGGGCCAAATCGACCGGCGGCATCGGGGACCTGGCTACTGGCGGGCATGAAGGCAGCTTCGAGCGACACGAAAAAGGGGATCCGGCACGACTTCGAGCGATTCTCAGCCGCACGGCGCCCACGGTCAAGGGCCGTCGCCGCGAGCTAATGGACCGGATTCGCCGGCGAAGGTTCGCTGCCGGTTCCCCGTCGGCGGAGACAAGTACAATGTTCCGCCGAGCCGAATTCTTTAGGTCACGTCGATGCCCGAGTTGCCCGAAGTCGAAACCATGCGCCGCGGGGTGCTGCCGGTGGTCGGTCATCGCATTGCGGCCGTCGTCCGCCCACCCTGCCGGCTCAGACCGATCGCGGTGCGTCCCTCGTGGGCGACGTTGCGACAGCGCGCCGCAGGGCAGACGATCGAGCGCGTCGATCGGGTGGGCAAGCGCGTGGTCCTCGTGTTGAGCGACTCGGGACGGATCGTCATCGAACCCCGGATGACGGGGCTGGTGCTGCTGGCCGAGCCACCGAATCGCGAGCACCTCCGGCTGGCCTTGCAACTCGAAGGCGGGCCCGTCGGCGAATTGCTGTTTTGGGATCGTCGCGGGCTGGGCACCGTGCGCTGGACCGATGCGCGTCGCTTCGCAACGCTGTACGGCCCCGAGAAGCTCGGCCCCGATGCGCTCGAGATCACCGCCGAGCAGTTCCGTGCGCGGCTCGCGGCCGGGCGTCGGCCGATCAAGGTTGCCTTGCTCGACCAACGGGCAGTCTGCGGGATCGGAAACCTCTACGCGGCCGAGATCCTGCACGTGGCCGGTATCGACCCGCGTCGCAAGTGCCATGGCCTGTCGCGCGACGAATGGGACCGGGTGGCCGCGGCTACCCGGGAGATCCTCGCCGAGGCCATCCGTTACGAAGGCTCGACGCTCGCCGACGGCACGTATCGCAATGCATTGAACAAAGCGGGCGGTTACCAGAACCACCACCGCGTGTACGATCGCGCGGGCCAGCCATGCCGGCGCTGTGGCGCGACGATCCTACGCATCGTGCAGGCCCAGCGTTCGACCTTCTTTTGCCCGGATTGCCAGCCGCGCGGCCGGCGCCGTACGGCGCCGATCGCCCCACGGCCCGTCGGCACGCAGACCAAGTAAATTTGCAGTGCGCCGGCCGGGTAGGTCTAATGCTGAGACCACTCGCCGCGACGCGCAAGGCGCTTCGTCCCACGCTATCCATAAACTCGCCGAGGAGTTTGGTCATGAATGCTCGCCAACCGTCTTGTCCCGATTGCTCGCCCACGAACTGGAATCGCCGCGAGTTCCTGCACCAAGCCGGCGCCGCCGCGCTCGCCGCAAGCGCCTTGGGCAGCAATTTGTGGACTCCCGCCGGTCTGCGGGCCGACGAGCAGTCGCCCTCGCAGCCCGAGTCACTCGTCAAGCAGCTTTACGGCTCGCTCAACGAGGCGCAACGCAAGGTGACCTGCTTCGACTGGGAACACGTCGATTCCGAGCGCGGACTGCTGCGAACCCGGGTGGCCAACAACTGGCAGATCAGCGAGGCCGAAATTGGCTCCGACCTGTTCAACAAGGACCAGCAGGCGCTGATCCGGCAGATCTTCGAGGGCCTGTACAACCCCGAATGGGTCAAAAGAATCGACCAGCAACTCGACGACGACGCCGGCGGCTACGGCGTCGATCAGACCATCGCGATTTTCGGCAAACCGGGCGAAGACAAGTTCGAGTTCGTGATGACGGGCCGGCACCTGACGATCCGCTGCGACGGTAACTCGGCCGACCACGTGGCCTTTGGCGGCCCGATCTTCTACGGCCATGCCGCGGAGGGCTTCAACGAGCAGCCCAATCACCCGGGCAACGTCTTCTGGCCGCAGGCGCTCGCCGCGAACAAGATCTTCCAGATGCTCGACGGCAAACAGCGCGCGGCCTCACTGATCAGCAAGCTGCCCCACGAGCAGGCCGTGGCCTTCCGCGGAACCGCCGGAGGCTACCCGGGTCTGCCGATGAAGGAGCTGTCGAGCGATCAGCGCGAACACGCCCAGCAGGTGCTGATGAGCCTGCTCGAACCGTATCGGGCGAGCGATCGCGACGAGGCGCTGGCCTGCCTCAAGACGCAGGGGGGCCTCGATGCCTGCTCGCTGGCCTTCTACAAGGAAGGCGACATCGGCAACGACGAAGTCTGGGATTGCTGGCGCATCGAGGGCCCGTCGTTCGTCTGGTACTATCGCGGCGCGCCGCACGTCCACGTGTGGGTCAACGTCGCCGACGACCCGTCTATCAAGCTCAACGCCTAGACGTTGTTGACTGCGCCGGCTGTTGCTGACTGCGCTGGCCCTTGCGGCCTGAATCGTAACCCCTCCGGCCCACGTCCTCGCGCGTGGGCCGGTTTGTTATTCCCTCGAATCCACGATCATTCAGCGATGATGTCGACCCCCAGAGTCACGCGCCCGAGCAGGGTGCTTGTTTCGCTGCTATTGGCCCTGCTAACCGCGACGGCGGCCGCGCCGCTTGCCGCCGAAGAAGTGGCCAACGACGACTACACGCCCCGGGTGCTGCCGGCCTCGGGCGAGGGCGAGTTGGCCCTGAATCGGCTGATTGTGCCCGACGGCTTTCGCAAGCGGCTGTTCGCGGCCGAGCCGTTGTTGGCCAACCCGGTGGTCTTCTGCGTCGACGAGCAGAATCGCTTCTATGTCGTGGAGACGTTCCGGTTGCACGCCGGGGTAACCGACGACCGCCGGCACATGAATTGGCTCGTCGATGATCTAGCCTGCCGCACCGTCGCCGACCGGGTGGCGATGTACGAGAAATGGCTGGGGGATGAGTTTCCCAGCTATGCGCGCGAGCACGATCGCGTGCGACTCGTCGAAGACCGCGATGGCGATGGCACGGCCGATACCGCGACCATCTTTGCCCAGGGCTTTCACAATACGGCCGATGGCATCGGCGCTGGAGTGCTCGCGCGCAACGGCGACGTCTACTTCACATGCATTCCCGACTTGTGGTTAATGCGCGACACCGACGGCGACGGCCGCGCCGACCAGCGACGCTCGCTACACACCGGCTACGGCGTCCACGTCGGCTTTCTCGGCCACGATCTGCACGGGTTGCGATTCGGGCCCGATGGCCGGCTCTACTTCAGCATCGGCGACCGCGGCCTGCACATCGCCGCCGACGGACGCACGCTCGACTATCCCGACACGGGCACCGTGCTGCGCTGCAACCCCGACGGTAGCCAGCTTGAAGTGTTTGCCTACGGGCTGCGCAACCCGCAAGAACTCGCCTTCGACGACTACGGCAATCTCTTCACTGGCGACAACAACTCAGACGGCGGCGACAAGGCTCGGTGGGTCCACGTGGTCGAAGGCGGCGACAGCGGTTGGCGCATCGGCTACCAGTTCGTTACCCGGCCCAACTTGCGCGGACCTTGGAACGCGGAAAAAATGTGGCACCCGCAGCGCGACGATCAGCCGGCATATATCTTGCCGCCGCTGGCCAACCTGGGCGACGGGCCCTCGGGTCTGTGCTACTACCCCGGCACGGGTTTGACTGAGCGCTACCGGGGTCATTTCTTCCTGGCCGATTTCCGCGGCACGGCCGGCATCAGCGGGATCCGTTCGTTCGGCGTCGCGCCGAAAGGCGCGACCTACGAGATTACGGACGCGCATCAATTCGTCTGGGCCGTGTTGGTCACCGATTGCGATTTCGGTACCGACAGCGCGCTCTATCTGACCGACTGGGTCGAAGGCTGGGACAAGACCGGCAAGGGGCGCATCTACAAGATCGATGCCCCAGCAACGGCCGATAGCGCCGAGGTTGCCGAGGTCGCAAAACTGCTCCGCGAGAATCTCGCCAATCGGAGCCCGGACGAGTTGCGCGAACTGCTGGGCCATCGCGACCAACGCGTGCGGCAAAACGCGCAGTTCGCCTTGGCCGCGGCCGGGCCAACCCACGCCAAGCTGTTGGCCGACGTCGCCGCTGCGGACAATCGCCAGCTCGCGCGGCTGCATGCCTTGTGGGGGATCGGCCAGATCGCCCGGCAAACGCCCCAGGTCGTCGAACCAATCGCCGGACTGCTCACCGACCCCGATGCCGAGGTCCGGTGCCAGGCCGCCAAGGTGCTCGGCGAGGCCAACTATGTCCCGAGCCTGGCCGGGCTCATCGCGCTGACCAAGGCGCCCGAGCCCCGCGTGCGGTTCTTCGCTGCCATGGCCCTGGGCAAGCTCGCCCGGCCCGAAGCGGTCGAGCCGCTGGTCGAAATGCTGCGCGAAAACGCCGACCAGGATCGTTACCTGCGGCATGCCGGGGTGATGGGGTTGCTCGGCTGCGCCGATGCTGCGGCGATCGAGCGCTTGATCCACGATCCAACTCCGGCCGTGCGAATGGGGGCGCTGCTGGTGCTGCGCCGGCGCGAGGACCCGCGGATCGCCGCGCTGCTCGACGATGCCGAGCCGCGGCTGGTCGCCGAGGCTGCGCGGGCCATCAACGACGTGCCCATCGCGCCAGCGTTTCCGCAGTTGGCCGCGCTGGCCGATCGCAAGCTGGACGACGAATTGCTCACACGACGGTCCCTGAACGCCAATTTTCGCCTGGGAGGGCCGGAGCAAGCGGCGCGGCTGGTCGAATACGTCGCGCAAACACGAGGTACGACCGCCTTGCGCATCGAGGCGCTCGAGATGCTGGCCGAGTGGGCGCAGCCGGCCCCCTTGGATCGCGTCATGGGACTCTGGCGTCCGCTCCCGGCCCGCGATCCCGCACCGGCCGCCGAGGCGTTGGCCCGCGTGGTCGAAACCTTGTTGCGCCAGCAAAAGTCGGAGGTCGCCGTGGCCGTGGCCCGAACCGCGGCAGCGCTCGACGTCAAACAGGCCGAGGCGACTCTCGCGGCGATCGTGCCCGACGCACGGCAGAACGACAAGTTGCGCGTCGAAGCCTTGCGGGCCCTGGAAAAGCTCGGCGCTTCGGGCCTGGAGCAGGCGGTGCTGGCGGCCGTCGATAGTGACGACGCCGACTTGCGCAACGAAGGGCGCCGGTTGCTGGGCAAGGTCCGTCCCGCCGAGGCCGTGCGAATCCTCAGCGACGTGCTGACCCGGGGAGAAATCCACGAGCAACAGGGGGCGCTCGCTGTGCTGGGGACCATCTCCGGCGCCGGCTCGGACGAAGTCCTGCTCGCCTGGCTCGATCGGCTGCTGGCCGGCGAGGTTCCCGGCGAGCTGCAACTCGAACTGCTCGAAGCCACGGCCGGCCGCGAGCATGCAACCATCAAAGAACGGCTGGCCGAGTTCGAGGCGCGACGCGATCCGAATGATCCGCTGTCCGCGTTTCGCGAGACACTCGTCGGCGGCGACGCCAACCTGGGCCGCCAGATCTTCATGGAGCGCACCGACGTGGCCTGCCGCCGCTGTCACCGGCTGCGCGACGACGGTGGCGAGGTTGGCCCCGAGCTATCGAAGGTGGCCAAGGACCAGACCCGCGAATACCTGCTCGAGGCGATCGTCGCGCCCAATCGCAAGATCGCCAAGGGCTTCGACACCACGGTCATCGCCACGGGCGATGGCCGCGTCTACACGGGCATCGTCCGCCGCGAGGACGATCGCGAGATCGAGCTGATCACGCCCGAGGGACAAACTGCGATTGTCGCCAAGGACGACGTCGACGAGCGGAGCACGGGCATCTCGGCGATGCCCGACTCGATCGTGCGCCGGCTTTCAAAGCGCGAGCTGCGCGACCTGGTCGAGTTTCTGTCGAAGCTCAAATAGCTTCGGCGTTGGTCTCGCGAGCCAGGTGCCAACGGCGCTCGCGCCAGGCGCTGCTTACGACTCGTCGGCCGGGCGATCGACCACCTGGCTGAGCGAGCGGCCCAACCGCTTGCGCTTCGCACCCAGCGGCTGCACGCTGCCGCGCCGTGGCGTGGTGTCGGGCTCGTCGTCGGCCAGCGCGGTCGCGACCGACGAGGCCACCTGGCCGATACCTGATTCGTGGCCGAGCGCCATCGCGGCGCCGTCGCCCGTGGCGGCCGCCAGCACCGGACGTTGCGGCAAGTCGCGGAGGATCGCCAGCAGATTGTGGTTCAGGTCGCCGTTTTCGTCGTTGGGCGTGCCGAGCTGATCGACCGCATCGGAGACGCCCAGGAGGACCGCGCGACGCACGCCCTCGCGAATCCAGGCATAGAAATTCACGACATCGTCCTCGTAAAAGATTGCGCCTCGGGGGCCGCCGCTGCGCTCTGTTCCGGCCCCGTTATGCCGAACGAAATTGCCGGCAGCGGTACATCCCGCCCGACGACGTCGCTTCGGCCCATACCGTTTATCGGCCGCATGATCGCCAAAGCTTTGGCAGCCGTCACAACCGCGCCGCCGCGCGCCAGCACTGCGCGCAGTCGCGAGGTCTTAGTGCCGCACGCCACGGTCGAAAACCGTTCCGCGCGTGTCGATCACCAGCCAGCAAAGCCCTGCGGCGACATACATGGCCGCGAACAGCCAGAGCACGGCCACCCAGCTCCCCGTGGCCTGCAGCACATACGGTACGGCAACCGGGAAGCCGATCGCGCCGACGTTGCCCGCCATGTTCATGACGCTGAAGACCATCGGCACGTGACGCCCGCCCATGTCGATGGTGATCGCGTAGGAACACGGCGCACCGATCGCGCCGACAAACGCCCCCACGCCGATCGCCGCCACCGCCGCATACGCGGACGACAAGAAGATCGCCACGACGATGCAGCCGGCGCAGCCCAACATGCTCGCCACCGACAACCATTTGCGGGCCCAATCGCGGCTGCCGGTTTGCTGCAAGATCCAGTCCGAGAGCCAGCCGCCGAAGAGCTGCCCCGCCACGATGGCCAACAGCGGCATGCTCGTCAGCCAGCCGCTACGCGTGATCGACAAGTGCCGCGACTCGACCAGGTAGGTCGTGAACCAGGTGGCGAAAAAGATGTATCCCGCGGCCCGAAACACCTGTACCCAGCAAATCGCCCACAGCGGCACGCTCTTGAGCATCCCCAGCCAGGGCGTGGGCTCGGGCGGCAGCATCAAAGCGGCCGTGTCGCCGTCGAGATCGCAGCCCTGGCGGATGAGGGCCAGCTCGGGCGCGTTCACCTGCGCGTGATCCTCGGGCCGGTCGCGGAACCAGAAGTAGAACGCCGCGGCCGCCAGCAAGCCCGGCACGGCGTAGAGCACATACACGCTGCGCCAACCGAGCACCTGCGCGCCGACGAGCCAGCCGGTCAAGGCGGTGCCCAGGGCCCCGCCAACCGATTGAAAAGCGCCCAGTGCCCCGGATGGAAAGCCTCGTTGCGTGCGCGGAAACCAGAGCGCGACGGTCTGCGTGCAGCAGGGAAACAACCCGGCTTGTGCCCCGCCCATCGCCAGGCGGCTGGCAATCAAGGCCGGCATCCCCGTGCACAGACCGATCGTGGCCGTTGCCACGCTCCATAGCGCGGCAAACAGGGTCAGTCCGCGCCGCGTACCGAGGCGATGCCCCCACCAGCCGCTGGGGAGTTGAAACAGCGCATAGCTGACGAAAAAACTGCTCATCACCCAGCCCATTTCGCGCTTGGTGAGCTGCAGGTCGGCGCGAATCACCGTCTCGGCCGCGCCGAGCGAATTGCGCTGGACGTAGGCCACGGTCGCGCCCAGGCACAATGCCGCCAACACGAGGTAGCGAGCCCTGGTAGGCCGCTCCGAGCCGGCAACCGCGCTGGCGGGACTACGTTGCATTGCCGCGCACAGCCGCGAGTGCGGCATCGAGCAGTCGCTGCCGGCGCGCGCCGGAAATCGCCGTCTTGCCCAGG